>DASQNL010000147.1:0-13849 GCA_035644995.1 Pyrinomonadaceae bacterium
ACGTACCCGCGCGTCCACCCCCACCCGCCGTTCCAGTATTGCAACTCCGCCACCACGCGCGAGCCTAAGACCGTGGAGCGCAGCGAGTAGGTCGTCACGCCGTTCTCCACTTTCTTCACCCGCAGCCCGTCTCCGTCGTAGTTAAAGTCGATAATTCTGCCGAGTGTATCGACTACCGCATCGACGTGGCCGTTGCCGTCGTAGTTGACGGTGATGTAGTTGCCGTTGCGATCCTTGATCTGGGAACAGCGCATCTCGCCGTTGATTGTGCCGAAACTCAACTGGGTGCCGTCCGTGGTGCGCACGAGCGCCGTCCCGTTGCCGTTGTCGATCATCTGCGTGTATGAACCGTCCTGCGCCTCGTAGACGTTGGACGCGCCGACCTGTCGCAACTCGATGCGTCCGCCGCTCGGCGTGACCATCATGTAGGAGTGCACGCCGGTTTCCGAGTTGTAATAGCGCTGCTGAATGCCGGGGAATCCGAGGCGAAAGCCGGGGCCGGGGAACCCGCGATCCGCATTGAACTTGATGCCGTAATCCTGTTTCGTCCACACCAGTGAGTTGTAGGAGAGAGCGAGTCCGAAGTCCAGACCCGCACGGCCTTTCAGGCCGACGAGCGGCGTGCTCCAGTTGAAGTTGCGCGAGCCTAGATCGACGCCCTCTTGTCCGGTCTCGTTACGCAGCTCCGTGCGCGCCTTGGAATAGCGCGGGTCGCCGGGCGGCACGTACCCCCCGCCGCCGCCGCCGCCTTCCGGGTCGCAGTCAACGCACATCAAGTTGGCGCTGATGTTCGAGGACGGCTGAGGAGCCTTTGGGTTCGCGTTCTTGAGCTTGCGCGCTTCGTCCAGATTGGGCAAGTTCGGCGGCGCGCCTCTGGTCACTTCGGGCGGCGTGACATTGAAATTGCCGCCCGCGCCGCGACCGTCGCTGCCGGGGCGGGGCGGGGCGGGACTTTGACGCTGTCCCTGACCGTTACCGCCACCACCGTTTCCACCGTTGCCATTCCCATTGCCGGAACCGCCTCCCGGCCTCGTGCCGTTGCCCATAGAACCGGCCGCCGTCAACGCACCGTCAGCCTGCGCTACGCCGCCCGCCAAGACCTTGCCGCCAAGTCCGGCGACCTGACGCACGCCTCTCACGATGGCCGCGCGCGTGTCCGCCGCGCTCAGTCGGGGGTAGGAAGTTTTAACCAGCCCGGCGATGCCGCTGACTAGCGGCGCGGCGGCTGAAGTGCCCGTCACCATCCGGTAGTCATGACCCAGCCCGGTCGTCAAAATGTCTACTCCGGGAGCAGCGAGTGTGACGCGCGTCGCTCCCCAATTCGACCATGCGGTCAGGTTGTCGCCGCTCTCCGTGGCCGCGACGGAAATGATATTCGAGAGATCATAAGAGGCCGGGTAGTATGGGGCATTGTCGAGGTTACGCCCCTGATTGCCCGCCGAGCAGACCACGAGGACACCTCTGAGCGAAGCCCGCTCAATTGCATCCCGCAAGGCTTGAGACTGTGTCTCCAGTCCCCATGATAAATTGATGACCTGAGCACCGTGCGCGACGGCATAGTCAATAGCTTCGACCGCATCCGCCACGTCGCCCGTTCCCGTGTTATCCAGCACGCGCAGACTCATCAGTCCCGCGCGCCACATCACGCCCGTCGTTCCGATGGCATTGTTGCCTTCGGCGGCGATGATGCCCGCGACCGATGTGCCGTGTCCCTGCTCGTCCCTGATCCGATTGCCCCCCACGACCCAGTCCCAGCCGTTAAGATCGTCGGTGTACCCGTCGTGATCGTCATCACGGTCGTTCGCGCGCTCACCTCTGTTTGTCCATTGATTTCCGGCGAGGTCGGGGTGGGTGAAATCGACGCCGCTGTCAATGACCGCGATTACCGTCCCGGTTGAGCCGGTCGTCCGCCCCCACGCGAGCGGAGCGGCAATGCCCGCCCCCGACTGACCCCGCCCATTGCTGAGCGCCCACTGTTCGCCGAAGCGCGCATCATTGGGAGTTATATCCGTGCGTCTGATGAGGTAATTCGGCTCAACCCACTCGACGGACGATTGATCCGCAAGTTGTTGCGCGAGCATTTGCGGAGTCTGTCCGCCCGTCGGTTCCAGCCTCTCGAAACGAGACCCGCCGCGCAGATGCCGACCCCGTCGTGCGCCCCTGGCCGCGACTATCGCATCCTTCTCGACTTCGGATACCTCAGGGCGGAAGCGTATTAACAACTCTCCGGGGCGATGCCCCCCGAATTCGCCGGATTGATTTGCCGGTGGCGAGGCAGGCGAGGCCGCCTTCGCTGCGGAGCGCGTGAGCGGTGCGCTCAAAGTGACGAGCAGGACGTAGGAGAGAGCCACACAGGTGAAACGCCGGAGCGCAATGGAAGACGGGCGAGGCGCGCACAACATGATAGAAAGCGACTCCTGAAAGGGTGACATCCCATACGACAACCATGCCCGGCTGCCCGGCGTTACACTTTTGATGGCTGAAGGTGGTGACGAGGCTGTGTTCGGGTGGAAGAATAAGTTTCGTCACTCGGTGAAGATGACGAAACCTACGCTTCGGAGACAATTTCGAGTTAACCCTCGACTATTCGACTACGGCAAAAAACCAAGACGCGGATAGTGCCTTGATGAGTCGAAGCGGTGACGGTGCGAGGGGTCTGCATGACTTCAAAAACTGCTGTTAAGAGTTGATCGTGAGGCCGATGAAGGTAAAGCTGTCACTGACAAATGTTGAAACAGAAAAGCGAAAGGTAAACTAGAGTTTCTGACAGTGTCAAGCGGGGGTAGTTGCGATCTCACTGCACGCCCCGTGTGTGCTGCGCATGAGGCGAAAGGTAGGAGAGAAGAAGTGGGAGCGCGTGAAGGTGGAGGGCGAGCCGCGCTCCGCCTACCACTTGAGCGGCCAAGTGCGGTCGGAGTAGGAGCACGGCATCCCGCAGGTGGATGCGCTGCGCTATTCGATCGCCTTCCGTAACCTGCGCGAAGGCTGAGCGCAACTTGATGGCCGTGAGCACAGCTATACCGATAATGCCGCGGCGCGCATGCCGCAGTGCTTCTACCGATGCCGATAAAGAAATTGACTGTGAGGATGGCAGGAGGTAAAGTTCGTGCCCTTCGGGGCTCCTTGATCGACGGTGAATCGAGGCCTCGCCGGGGTCATACGCCTTATCGCGGTCACATTTACAATCGTTCCGGAGTGGGAAGACGTGAAAACACTCATGCGTGTAAAACAAATTGCCGTCGCCGCTTTGTTCCTCATGTCCGGAAGCCTGGTTGTTGAAGCTCAGCGCAGAGGATCGAAGCCCAAGCCGTCCCCGGCGCCGACGAAGAAGGCCGGGACAGTCTCGCGGCAGGCGCAGCCGCCGAGGAGCGAGACTAGGCCGCCCGCCCTCAACACGTCCGGCATGCAGAGGCCGGAGTTCTTCCAATACGTGCATGACGGCAGGTTCACACACCTCGACAACGACTCGCGATTCAGGATGGTCTTCGAGGCCTACGTCACGTCCTTCTCCCACAGGTGCCAATCCGCGCTCTCGGCCGACAGGGTGGAGATCACGAAGTTCGTGAACGACTACCGGACGCAGACGACTTACATCCCGTGGGGGCGCGTGCTGTTGCCGCTCACCTCGGAGAGTTATGCCGGGACACGCGAGGTGGGGACGGGCATCTACGCCGAGCCCCAGTTCGGCGAGATGTATGTGAAACTCGGCAACGAACAGTTGCGAAGCATGGCGGGGAGCTTCCGCCTGACCGACCTACAGGCCGCGGCCAGAGACATGATGGAGATGGCGGCCGCCATCATCGAGCAGCAGGTTCGAACCTACGCCGACGTGAACGCTCTGCTGGCGAACAACCGCTGCGACGGCCCTTCGACCAGACGCTTCGCCGAGAACCTCATGCGCTTCGCAAAGGGGCAGCCCTCCGTGCAGTCTGCGAACGGCGAGAAGTCTTATCTGTCGAGGGCGTGCGAGGCCAAGCTGCCTCGACTCTTCCCGAAAAGCCCGCCCGGCGCCTGCGGCTGCATCGAGCGCGAGTTTATGGCGACCCTGCCCGGCTGGCAGATTGCGAAACTGGAAGATGAGTTCGACGCGCAGGACTTCGGGCTGTTCCTGAGGTACAGCGTTTCGAAGATCGGGCTGCAACCGAAGATAGCGGCCTGCGTCGGCACCCGGCCGGGCGTCAAGTAGACTTTCAGAACTCAGGAGTAGCGGGATGAGAAATATGATCAGGCTGGCGCTCCTCGCGTCCCTCTTCGTCGTGGCGTACACCGTGCCAGCGCCAGCGCAGGTTACGGAATCGTCGTGGATAAAGGGCATCTGGGCGGGGGAGATCAATTTCGACGAAAACGGGCAGATCTTTAACACCGTCTCCGCCGTCTTACGGTTCAACGAGCAGGGCTATTCGGTCGAGTTTAAGAACCGGGAATGCCAGGCCGAGTGGGTTCTGGTGTCTATCGATGATCGGGCGGCGACTTTCAGGGAGCGGATTACCCCGCCGAAGGGGAAGGGCCAGACCGATCCGAGGCGTTGCACGGACGGGGCGATGATCGTCTTCAAGCCCGCCGGCGGAGACTCCCTCCGCTACCACTATCAACTGCCCGGCTCTGGCGCGAGGCCGGGGTCGGGCTGGTTCCGCGCGCGCGTCACCCGCGACAACACTCCCGATTTTCAAAACTATACCGCCCAGAAGGTTGGCAGTTTCTCCTATAACAGGCACTCGATATACGAAATCCGCGAGTTCGGACTCAGGGTAGCCAATATCGCATTCCCGCTCAGGCGGGTGAAAGGTTTTGGCGACTCCCAGCTCACGGACACGCGCACCGCTGTCGTCGCGGTGCAGGAGGGCGGCCCCGCTTTCTTAGCGGGCGTGGTGCCTGGAGACATTATCTGGTCACTCCGCCCGAATCACGCCGCCTGGAACGGCAGTTGGATAAATGAGAATGCCGCCTCTTTCGCTAAGTCGGCGGAGATGAACATCCGCTTCAATGCCATTAACGTGTTGGGACTCTACTACGAAGTCGCCGACTCCCCCTACGTCGAGACGACACACATCACTCTCCCGTCCGACGGCAAGAACGCGCGCGGCAAATGGATCACTGAAGCCCCCGTCCACGGGAAGGGCGCGAGGTTCGTTCTGCCGGCCGTCAGGGAGGCGGGCACGCTGGCGAAGACCCGCTATTTCGACTACGAGAAGGAGGTGGTGGCGACGATACGGAACAGCCCATGCCGAGTCGATGCGAGCCAGATCGAAGATATGACGAAGAGGCTCCAAGACCTGGCGACCTTAAGCGGCACCCCGCGCGTTGAGCACAACCGGAAGCAGCACCTCACGCAGGCCGCCGAAGCCATCTGCCAGAACAGTCGCGACGGCGGCCTGACCCGCTTCGAGTCAGGTCTCGTCGCCATCTCGCTGAGGCTGATAGACCCCTGTGAGTATTCTCTCGACAAGGACTACAGCGAGTTGTTCAACACCTTCGACTCCATCAGCTTCTACTCTAAGAAGTTCTACAACGAGTCCGTCGGCAGCGAGTTCGACAGGAATTTCGCGCCTCACAGCTCCTCCAGGACAGCGGAGCAGAAAGCCTGCTTAACACGGCTGCTCAGGTCTGCATACGACATGCCAAGACGCTAGCAAGAAGATGAGTATGGCACAACCTTAGGGTTCTGTAGTCCAAGTACGGAAGCAGCCGGCAGGGCGAGGTTTTCTCTTGACAGCCCCCTTTCATTGAACACTACCAGACCTGAATCTTCATTCTTAATATCCAATCATCACGGTAGTAAGGATATAGCGAAATTTCTTGTTGACATGGACTGGTTTTCGGATTACTATGTGCTGCGGTAGTTGGTATATCGCTACAAAAACTTGTGGCGATTGAAAATGAAAAGTCCAGACGATAGGAGTATATACCTCTCATCTGGACCCTTCTTCGGCTCATAGCTTGCGCTAGAAACCGGTGTCGCAACCACATTTTAGCGCAAATCTGATCCGGAGAAAAGTATTTAGGCTCCCGCCGACGAGCTTTCTCGGTCGGCATTGCCCGTCGGCCTGCGCGACGGCTTCTTCGGAGATTACAGATGAAAGCGCTTCAAATCATTCAGGCTAAGCCGAATCCTTTCGGCAAAGACAAGACCAGCAGCGGCAGCTCAAAACCCGAGCAACTGCTGGGCGAGTGGGTTGATGTGAAGAACATCGGCACCGAGCCGATCCAGTTCCATTCCATGACCCTCAACCACACGTTGTTCGACAGTCAGTGCCAGACCACCAACCGGACGGAGAATTACTGGTCTGGCGGCAGCGAACAGCTTCTTCCCGGACAGGTCATCAGAATTCACACCGGGAAATTCGACGACAAGCATTTGATGGTCGAAGCGGACAGAACGGGTGTCGATTGGCACGGCTACGCCAACCGCGACCACTTCGTTCTGAACAACCGCTGCGGCGATCGGATTTTCGTCACTTGGCCGGACGCCTACGGCAGAAAGGCGACCGATGTAACCTACTACAGGCCGGATTCACCCGAAGGCGCGGTGCTCCGCCGCCGCGGCGACGTGCTGGAGCCGGTCGGTACTAGCGGTCGTTACTGAGCGGCAGGCTATATCCATGCCTAACCGGGAGGGGCGCTCTCCGAGCCTGACCCTCCCGGTTAGCCCCATCACATATATTTTGTAATGATCTTTTTGCTGAAAGACATAGCCCGGATTCGGGCGGGATATTCATTCCGCGGTGGCATCGAGGCCGTGCCGGACGGTGCCTACCGCGTGGTTCAGATCAAGGACGTAAGGGAAAGTGAGCCTATCCCCGCCGAAGACCTAGTTCGAACGGATTTGCCTGACGTTATTCATGAACACCTACTGCGTCGCGGCGACGTACTGTTCGTTTCAAGGGGTACCCGGAAGCAAGCGGTCGTAGTTGACCAGGATTTGCCGGACACGATATTTGGCTCACAGTTCTTCGCCTGCGAGCCAAACGAGAAAGTTGATGCCGCGTACTTGGCTTGGTATCTCAACCAGCAGCCGGCGCAGCGTTATTTCGAAGAGATGGCCGTCGGCTCGCACGTGCGGATAGTGAATAAGGAATCAATGGAGCGGCTTCAAGTGACCCTTCCGTCTTTGGAGACGCAGCGGAAGATTGTTCACCTATACAGGTTGGGTTTGCAGGAGAAGCGACTGCTGGAAGAAATCCAGCGGAAGCGCGGCCGGCTTGTCAAAGCGGCTTTATTGAAAATCATAATTCGTAATAAGACCGAAGTGGAGAGCAAATGAGCACAATGAGAATCAACCAGGACGAGATCAACAAAGTAGCTTGGAAGGCCTGCGACACGTTTCGCGGCGTGGTCGATCCGTCAGAGTACAAAAACTACATTCTCGTTATGCTGTTCCTGAAATACTTGAGCGATGTCTGGAAGGATAGGCTCGAACAATGCCGCAAGGAGTTCGGTGACGACCAGGAACGTATTAAGCGCCGGATGAACCGCGAAAGATTCGTGCTACCGGCCGACAGCGACTTCGACTATCTGTATGAGCACCGCAAGGACGCGAACGTCGGCGAGTTGATCAACATCGCTCTGGCGAACATTGAAGAAGCGAACAAGGCCAAACTCGAAGGTGTCTTCCGCAACATCGACTTCAACTCCGACTCTAATCTGGGCGAGACGAAAGATCGCAACCGCCGCTTGAAAAATTTGCTGGAAGACTTCGCGAACCCGGTGCTCGACATGCGACCCTCGCGCATCGGCAATCAGGATGTCATCGGCAATACGTACGAATACTTGATCGCGCATTTCGCGAGCGACGCCGGCAAGAAGGGCGGCGAATTCTACACGCCCGGCGAAGTCGCCATCCTGTTATCAAAACTGCTGAGGCCGAAGAAGAGTGACCGCATCTGCGACCCGGCCTGCGGCTCTGGCTCTCTGTTGATCCACGTGGCCGACGAGGTCGGCGATAAGGATTTCGCCCTGTACGGTCAGGAATCAAACGGCAGCACCTGGGCATTAGCCCGCATGAACATGTTTTTGCACGGTAAGGACAGTGCCCGGATCGAATGGGGCGACTCGCTTAACAACCCGAAGCTGATCGAAGGCGACGCACTAATTAAGTTCGACATCGTCGTCGCTAACCCGCCCTTCTCTCTGGACAAGTGGGGCGCGGAGGATGCGGATGCCGACAAATTCAATCGCTTCCACAGGGGCGTGCCGCCGAAGAGCAAAGCCGACTACGCCTTCATCACACACATGATCGAAACCGCTGTTGAAGGCAGCGGCAAAGTGGGCGTGATCGCTCCGCACGGGGTGCTGTTTCGCGGCGGCGCGGAAGGGAAGATTCGCCGCCAGCTTATTGAAGAGAACTTACTCGAAGCGGTGGTCGGACTGCCCGCTAATCTTTTCTTCGGCACAGGCATCCCGGCGGCGATTCTGCTTTTCAATCGTGGCAAACAGACGAATGATGTGCTGTTCATAGATGCGAGCCGCGATTACGAGCAGGACAAGAACCAGAACAAGCTACGCAGGCAGGATATTGAAAAGATCGTCCAGACCTTCAAAGATTTTCAGACGGTTGAGAAGTATGCCTACCGCGCCACGTTGGCTGAGATTCAGGAGAACGATTACAACCTGAACATTCCGCGCTATGTGGACACATTTGAAGACGAAGAACAAGTGGACGTACAAGCTGTGCAACAGGAAATCGAGACGCTAGAAACAGAGTTGATTGAAGTTAGGAAAGAGATTGATGGGCACCTAAAGGAGCTTGGCCTTTATGGCTAACAGTGAAACCACTCCATGGGAAAAAGTAAGGCTTGGGCAGATAGCTAGAATCTCATCTGGCGGTACTCCTAGCCGCAACGTCTCCGAATACTGGAACGGCGCAATCCCTTGGATTACCACAAGCAAGATTAACTTTGGAGTTATTAGCGAAGCCGATGAGTTTATTACTGAACATGGCTTGAAAAGTTCGGCGGCCAAGGTGTTCACCAAAGGTACATTGCTCATGGCAATGTATGGGCAGGGTGCGACTCGTGGAAGAGTAGGAATTCTTGGTATCGATGCTGCCATAAATCAGGCGTGCGCAAGCATTGAACTTGAAGATAAGACTTCAAGCGAATTTCTTTTCTATTTTTTGGCTTACAACTACGAACAAATACGCAAGCTGGGGCATGGGGGAAATCAAGCGAATTTGAATGGTGAACTTATTCGATCCATAGAAATATTACTACCACCATATAAAGAGCAAATTGGTATTGCAACGATTCTACGCCAATGGGACAGGGCAATTTCGAGAACTGGAACGCTCATTGCCGCCAAAGTCAAACGCAAACGCGGCTTGATGCAACAACTGCTCACTGGCAAGAGACGGTTTCCGAAATTTGCAGACCGAGCATGGGAAGAACTGAAATTGTCTGATGTGTTTGAAAGAGTAACGCGAAAGAACAACGAAGGTAATACTAATGTTGTCACCGTTTCTGCTCAAAGGGGCTTCGTAAAACAAAATGAGTTCTTTAATCGGCTCGTCGCAAGCGAGAATTTAGACGGTTACTTTCTCATTAAGGAAGGGGAGTTTTGCTACAACAAAAGCTATACCAACAACTATGCATGGGGCGCGACAAAGCGATTAAAGGGATTTGAAAAGGCTGTCGTAACCACGCTCTACATCTGTTTCAGGGTTAAGGACGAAGCAAGTCATTCGGGGGATTTCCTCGAACAATTGTTTGAAGCATGTCTGTTAGATAAAGGGTTGACAAAGATAGCACACGAAGGTGGAAGAGCACATGGATTGTTAAATGTCACTCCATCCGATTTCTTCAATCTAGTTATTACCATCCCGAGCTATGACGAGCAGGTCGCTATTGCCCAAATACTACAAACTGCTGATCGTGAAATTGATCTTTTGAAAAAACAACTCGACGCACTCAAGCGTCAGAAGCGCGGGTTGATGCAAAAGCTCCTGACCGGACAGATTCGCGTGAAGGTTGACGACTTTGAAGCCGCCGCTGTTGAGGCGAGTTAATGAACAAGAAACGCTCTAAGACTGAATCGCTTGTTCCCAAAGTTGTCGCCAACTCCGCTTCGGTGACGGGCTATGACGAATTCTTGCTCGATCTGAAATCGCGCATTCAGTCTGCCCAGATCAAAGCCGCCGTCGCGGTCAACCGGGAACTCGTCACACTCTACTGGAGCATCGGGCGAGAGATTCTTCAACGCCAAACGTCCCTAGGGTGGGGAGCTAAAGTCATTGACCGCCTCGCCGGAGATTTACACACCGCCTTTCCCGACATGAAAGGCTTTTCACCCCGCAACATCAAGTACATGCGCGCTTTTGCCGCCGCCTACGTAGAAGAACAATTTGTGCAGCAGGTTGCTGCACAAATTCCCTGGTTTCATCACTGTGTTTTGCTGGATAAGGTTAAAAACTCAAGCGAGCGTGAATGGTACATACGCCAAATCATCGAAAACGGCTGGAGCCGCAACATCCTCGTCCTGCAAATAGAGAGCGGCTTGTATGGCAGAAAAGGGAAAGCGGTTACCAACTTCGAACGCACACTGCCCGCACCGCAATCCGATTTGGCGCAGCAGCTTCTTAAAGACCCCTATAATTTCGACTTCCTGACGCTCGATAGCGAGGCGCGCGAGCGCGACCTCGAACGTGAGTTGCTCACGCACATTCGACAGTTCCTGCTCGAATTAGGCGTCGGTTTCGCCTTCGTGGGCAGCCAGTATCATCTTGAGGTCGGCGGGGATGTATTTCTACATTGATCTGCTCTTTTACCACCTGCGGCTGCGGTGCTTTGTCGTCATCGACCTAAAGATGAGGAAATTCACGCCGGCAGACGCGGGTCAGATGAACTTTTACCTGTCGGCGGTCGATGACCTGTCGCGCCACAAGGACGACCAGCCCTCCGTCGGCTTGATCCTGTGCAAGGAAAATAACCGTGTCGTCGCCGAATACGCCCTGCGAGACATGAGCAAGCCCATCGGCGTCTCGGCCTTTCAGCTTACCGAGTCGCTACCCGAAAACTTACAGAGCAGTCTGCCCACCATCGAAGAACTTGAGTCGGAGTTGAGCAAGGTGGATACAAAGCCGATGGGCTAGTCATAGAGAGGTGTTATGAGCGCTACGCCTTCGTTTTTGGAGGAACACATTTCGCAAATCCCCGCACTGCAACTCTTGCAGAACATGGGCTACGTCTACCTGCGCCCGCAGGAGGTCTTGCTGGAGCGGAAGGGAAGGCTGTCTAACTTTCTGCTCGAAGATGTCCTCGAAGAACAGTTACGGCGGCTCAACCGCATTCGCTTCAAAGGCAGCGAATACGAATTCTCCGACGCCAACATTCAGGCTGCCATTGAAACTCTAAAGGATGTGCCGTTCGACGGCCTTGTCCGTACCAGCGAAAAGATTTACGACCTGCTCAGTCTGGGCAAGAGCTTCGAGCAAACGGTCGCGGGCGATACGAAGAGTTTCACCATGCAGTACGTTGACTGGCAGACCTTCGCCAACAACGTCTTCCACGTTGTCGAAGAGTTCGAGGTCGAGCGCGTGGGCAGCCATCAGACCTGCCGTCCGGACATCGTGCTTTTCGTCAACGGCATCCCCTTCGTCATCATCGAGTGCAAACGACCGGACATTAAAGCGCCTTTGAAGGAAGCCATCTCACAGCAGATACGAAATCAGAGCAACGATCACATTCCGCGTCTGTTCACCTTCGCGCAGATTTTGCTCGCCGTCACCAAGAACGAGGCGTCATACGCCACGACCGGCACCTCCGCCAAGTTCTGGTCTGTCTGGCGCGAGGAAATGGACGTGACAGCGGAGGTGGCGCAACTCGTCAACAAACCGCTCAGCAAGGAGCAGAAGGAACGACTATTTGCCGACCGCCCGAAGTATGTCCGTCATTATTTCGACGAAAAAGAGGCTGAGGTGCTGGAGGTGACGGAGCAGGATAGGGCGCTCTACTGCTTGTGCCGTCCGGAACGGCTGTTGGAGATCGCGTATAAGTTCATCGTCTTCGACGCCGGCGAGAAGAAGATCGCGCGCTACCAGCAGTACTTTGCGGTCAGGAACACTCTTGAACGGATCAAGCACCGCGACGAGGACGGCCAGCGTAAAGGCGGAGTCGTCTGGCACACGCAGGGCTCCGGGAAATCCCTCACGATGGTGATGCTGGCGAAGGCAATCGCGCTCGACTCCGACATCCAGAATCCGAAAATCGTGCTGGTCACGGATCGGGTTGACCTGGACGACCAGCTTTACAGGACTTTCCATCACAGCGGCAAGGAACCCGTGAGGGCGCGCACGGGCAAACATTTGATGGAGTTGCTGCGCGGAAACAAAGAAGCCATCATCGCCACCACCATTTTCAAGTTCGAGACCGGCGTCAAAGCCCAGAACTTCCGCGATGAAGGCGCCAACATCTTCGTCCTGGTAGACGAGAGTCATCGCACACAATCGGGCAGCCGCGGCGAGCAATACGGGAAGGCTCACGAGAAAATGCGCCGCGTGCTGCCGAAGGCCTGTTACATCGGCTTCACCGGCACGCCCTTGATGAAGAAGGAGAAGAACACGGCTCGCCAGTTTGGCGGTTTCATAGATACTTACACGATCCGCCGCGCCGTCGAGGACAAGGCCGTCGTGCCGCTGCTCTACGAGGGGCGTCACGTCGTCCAAGAGGTGGACGAGAAAGCGATAGACAAGTGGTTCGAGATCGTTACTAAGCCTCTAACCCCTGCGCAGCGTGCCGACCTCAAACGCAAGTTCTCCACCGCCGACCAGTTAAACAAGGCCGACCGCAAGGTCTATCTAATGGCCTTCGACGTCAGCGAGCACTTCCGGCAGAACTGGAAGGGGACGGGCTTCAAGGCGCAATTGACGGCCGACTCGAAAGCCTCGGCGCTAAAGTTCAAAGAATATCTGGACGAATTCGGGCAGGTGACTTCGGAGGTGCTTATCTCCGGGCCTGACACGCGTGAAGGTAACGAAGATGTTGACCGCGTCGGGACTGACGAAGTGCAGGCATTCTGGAAGCGCATGATGGACAAGTACGGCGGCGAGGATGCATACAACAAACAGATCATCAACGGTTTCAAGCACGATGACGACCCGGAAATTATCATCGTGGTAGACAAGCTGCTGACGGGCTTCGACGCGCCGCGCAATACCGTGCTCTACCTCGCCCGCAGCATGAAAGAGCACGGACTGCTTCAAGCTATCGCCCGCGTCAACCGCCTGTGGGAAGGGAAGGACTTCGGCTACGTCATCGACTACTATGGTGTGTTGTCGGAACTGGGGGAAGCGTTGGAGCTGTATGGGGCTTTGCCCGACTTCGATCAGGAAGATTTGGAAGACGCGCTGACCGACATCAGACAGGAGATCGAGAAGCTGCCGCAGAAGCATTCCGAGTTGTGGGACATCTTCAAATCCGTCAAAAACAGGATGGATGAAGAAGCCTACGAGCTGGCGTTGGCGAAGGAGGATGTAAGGCAGAAGTTCTACACCAAGCTGTCGGCCTACAGCCGCGCCCTGGGGGTAGCGCTCTCAACCGTTCAGTTCAATCTCGAAACCCCCGAAGAGAAGATCGAGCGCTACAAGAAAGACCTTGCTTTCTTTCAAAAGCTCCGCGTCAGCGTGAAGAAGCGCTACTCAGACGAGATCGATTACAAAGAGTACGAAGCGAAGGTGCAGAAACTCATCAACACGCACGTCTCTTCCGAGGAGATTCTCCAGATCACGCCGCCCGTCAACATCTTCGAGCAGGAGAAATTTCAGGCCGAGGTCGAGAAGCTGCAAACGGCAGCCTCCAAGGCCGACACTATCGCCCACCGCACGAAGAAAACTATCACCGAGAAAATGGAAGAAGACCCG
>DASQNL010000148.1:0-1740 GCA_035644995.1 Pyrinomonadaceae bacterium
GCGTGGTGATGGGCAAATACACGATCTGTAACGGCGCGTCCCAATGCGGACCGGCGAAGACCTGCGTCGCGCGGGCGGGCGACGGCGAGCCCTGCGACGAGGCCATGGGCGTGAGCTGCTTCGGCCCGGCGTTCTGCTTTAACGGCGTCTGCACCCTGCCCGACCCGGCGGGCTGCAAATAGCGGGGCTATTCAATACGACGGGGCGCGGATGTTAAGGTCAGCGGGGCGGCTTGTCACCCGCGCGAACGCGCCCCTCCGCGACGGCCGTCGCGTACGGCGGCGCCTTGCCGCCGCGTAGCGAGAAGACGTCGAAGCGCATCGTCGCCGCGTCGGGGTAACGCGCGTCCTTGTGAAACGCGAGCGCGATGTCGACCACGCGGCAAACCGGCGCGGGGACATAA
Source organism: Pyrinomonadaceae bacterium (assembly GCA_035644995.1). Classification (GTDB taxonomy): domain Bacteria; phylum Acidobacteriota; class Blastocatellia; order Pyrinomonadales; family Pyrinomonadaceae; genus JAIVJZ01. Next base: position 404 of record DASQNL010000148.1, read on the forward strand.
GGCGCGATGGACGCGAGCGGCGGCGCGGCCCGCGTGGCCGCGGTGACGAGCAGGAGCGCGCCTTCGAGGTCGCCGTGCACGTAGCGCCCGCCGAGCAGGCGGAACATCGTCGCGCCGAGCGCGAAGATGTCGGTCCGGCCGTCTCCGCGGATGCGGGCGGCCGACAAGGCAGCGTGATGTGCGGCCGCTTTCCGGAGGTCCAGGGTGACGACCTCGTGTTCACCTGGGACGCGGACGGCCCCGAGGAAGACGGGAAGCAGCCGTTCGTTGTCCGTCACGGCGAGACGGTGATATCGCGCGGCGTGGTGCTTCGCGGGGTCGTGAAGCGGTACATCGACATCGCCGGGCTCCTGGCGTGCCGCTACGGCAGGCGTGCCCGGGATCTGGCGCCGACGGACGCAATGCTGGCGTTCCTCGTTGGCAATAGCGCGGAAGACGCGGCCGCGGTCGACGCCGCGCGCGATCGCCTGCGCGCGGGCTGGACCATCAGCGAGTCGAAGTAAGCGCGCCGTTCCAGACCGGTCTCTCACCGGCTCTGGAACAACGCCTCCGCCTGTATGACGGCACCCTCTTCGATTCTCACGAATTCGCCCCCGCGGAGCGCGACCTCCGCGCAGGCATCGAGCGCGCTCCGTTCCGGCGCTTCGTTCGAGCGCTCCTGCGAACCGCGGACCTTGCGTGCGGCGCGAGCTACGCCGTCTGCCGGCAGGAGCCCGCCCCGGTGCTGCCGTCATGGGCGCGCCAGCGGCCAGGCCCGCGCGCTCTTCAGGTACGTCCGAAGCTGAGAGAGCTGAGCTGGGTCCAACTGCTCGATCTGAGCCGTTCGCTCCGGTGTGAGCTCGATGCCTAGAATCTCGCAGAGGTCCATGATTGCCTGCTGCAGACCCTGCTGCAGACCCTGTTGCAGACCCTCCTGCTGGCCTTCGGCGAAGATGCTTCGGTATAGCTCGCTCTGCATGAGTTTCTCCTTCTGAATATACGCCCGGAGCAGATCAACCGCTACGTTCTCCGCTTCGGCGATGAACCACAGCACGGCCAGGTGATCCGCGCGCCGGACGGCGCTCAGCTCGCCTCTCGCCTCAATCGCGTCGCGCGCCGCTTGCACGGCCTCCCCGGTCGCGCCGTCGCACGTGAGCGGCAACAGCGCCCACAGGGCCGGCGGCCCCTGGGCCAAGAGGTCCCGCGCGCTCATGCCGCGCAAATTGATGCGCCGGTACTGGCTCTGCGATTGCTCGCCGAACACGAGCACGCAGCGGCTCAGCACAGGGTCCCCCACGCGCCCGTAGAGGTCCCAGACGAACGACACCACCTCCACGCGCTCCCGCCGGAAAAGCCGG
>DASQNL010000149.1:0-6992 GCA_035644995.1 Pyrinomonadaceae bacterium
ATCACGGGCTGCTGCTTCTCACTCGCGTCGCCTTCCTATCAAGCGATCACGATTGACCTCGTCGGGCGCCAAGATTTGACGAACGCCATCGCGCTCAACTCGACGCAGTTTCAACTCTCGCGCGTCGTCGGCCCGGCGCTCGCCGGAGTCGGCTTCCAACTCTTCGGGCTGGCGGGCTGCTTCTTCGTCAACGGCCTCTCCTTCATCGCCATCATCATCGCCCTCTCGCTGGTGCGGATCAAATCGCCCGACGGGACGACGGTGGCGGCGCGAAACGCGAGCGGCGAGCGGCAGACGATGTGGCGCGATTTAACGAACGGCTTCCGCTACGTGTGGAGCCGCCCGCGCGTGTTCCTGCTGCTGTTGATCTCGGCGGTGGCGAGTTTGTTCGGCGCGCCCTACATGACGCTGATGCCTCTGTTTACGCGCGACGTGCTCGGCCTCGGCGAAACCGGCCTCTCGGTGATGATGGGCGTGGCGGGCGCGGGTTCGTTTCTCGCCGCGCTGATGCTCACGTTCCTCGGCAATTTGCGGCGCAAAGGTTTCTACGTGCTCGGCGGCTCGGCGGCCTTCGGCCTGTGCCTCGTCGGGTTCTCGCTCTCAAGAAACGTCACGTGGTCGCTCGTGATGCTGTTCGGCCTCGGCTTCTCCATCGTCTGCTCCATCGCCGTCACCAACATGCTGCTGCAAAAGCTCGTGACCGACGAGATGCGCGGGCGCGTGATGAGCATGTTCATGCTCTCGTTCATCGGCGCGTGGCCGATTGGCAGCTTCATCGCCGGGGTCGCCGCACGCCGCTTCGGCGCGCCCCACACGCTCGCCGCCGGCGGCGTCGTCATCGTTCTCTTCAACCTCTACGTCGCCATCCGCAACCCGCGCCTGCGCGCGCTCGACTGACAACCGGAGCCGTGAATCGTATAAAAGCCGTGAATCGTGAACCGTCAATCGTGGAGAGAAGGAAACGGGTTTTTCTCTCTATTCACGATTCACGATTGACGGCTTTCAACCTTCTTCCGCAAGAAAGCGGCGCGCGGCCGTTCTAGAAGAGGAGACGGGCGGCCGACGCTTCGCGCCCGTCAAATTGAACTTTCGAGGAGACCCCTTATGCGCTGCCGACAAATTGCCGCCTGCCTCTGCTTCAACGTCCTGATCTTCTTCGCCTTCGCCACCGGCGCGACGTATGCGCAGGGCATCATCGTGCCCCGCCCGTGCGAGACGTGCCCGCGCCCGCCGCGCCCGCCGCAGTTGCCGCCCGCGCTGCCCGTCAAGTCGATCAAGCTCGACACGAAGATCAGCGCGCAGGTGGCGACCACGCACGTCGAACAAATCTTCCGCAACGACTCGGACGCGACGCTCGAAGGCACCTACTTCTTCCCCATCCCGGAAACCGCCTCCGTCTCCGAGTTCGCCATCTGGGACGGCGACCGCCGCCTCGTCGGCGAAGTGCGCTCGCGCGAGGAGGCGCGGCGCATCTACGATGCCATCGTGCGCAAGCAACGCGACCCCGGTTTGCTCGAATACGCCGGGAAGGATTTGTTTCAGGCGAGCATCTTCCCCATTCCGCCGCGTTCGGACAAGAAGTTGGAGTTGACCTACACGCAGGTGCTCAAGGCGCAATCGGGCACGGTCTCCTATCGCTACCCGCTCGGCACGAATCACAACCTCGCCTCAATCGGCCGCGTGTCCGGCGCGCTCGACATCGAAGGCAACCAGCCGCTACGCAACATCTACTCGCCGAGCCACGCCGTTGACGTGCGCCCCGCGCAGGGCGGCCGGCGCGCCCGCGTCTCTTTTGAGACGGCCGGGGCGGGAGGACGCGAACAGCAAGACTTCCAACTCTTCTACACGCTCTCCGGCGAAGACTTCGGGCTGTCGCTGCTGACGCACCGCGAGCCGGGCAAGGACGGCTATTTCCTCTTGATGATTTCGCCGAAGGACAACTGGGCGGAGAGCGAGTACACGGCGAAAGACATCGTCTTCGTGATCGACACCTCCGGCTCGATGGCCGAGGAAGGGAAAATGGAAAAGGCGCGCGCCGCGATGCTGTTCGGCGTCAAGACCTTGCGCCCGGAAGATCGCTTCAACGTCATCTCGTTCGCGGGCGAGGAACGCCTGATGGAGGGCAGCCTCATTCAAGCGGACGAGCGCGGCCGGGCGCGCGGCATCGAGTTCGTCGAGAAGCTGCGGCCGACGGGCGGCACGAACATCAACGGCGCGCTCGAAGCCGGACTCAAACAGTTCGACACGAGCGACCGGCCGAAAATGCTCGTCTTCATGACGGACGGCCTGCCCACCGTCGGCGTGACGAACCCGCAACGGATCGTGGAGAACGCGCGCGCCGCGCGGGCGGGCAACACGCGCTTGTTTACGTTCGGCGTCGGCTACGACGTGAACACCGCGCTGCTCGACACGGTGGCGAGCGAGAACGGCGGCACGGCCGATTACGTCGAGCCGAAAGAGGACTTGGAGTTGAAAGTCTCGAACTTCTTCGCCAAGGTCAGTTACCCCGTGCTCACCGATCTCGCGCTCGACATGGGCGGCGTCGAAACCGACCTCGTCTACCCGCGCGCGCTGCCCGATCTCTTTCGCGGCGCGCAGGTGACTTTGATCGGCCGCTACCGCAACGCGAGCGACCTCCGAGACGTGCGCCTGCGCCTCTCCGGCCGGAGCGCGCGCGAGCGGCGCAGTTTCGCCTACGAGAATTTGCGCTTCCCCGCCAATTCCGACGAGAACGATTTTCTCCCGCGCCTGTGGGCGACGCGTCGCGTCGGCTGGCTGATGGAGCAGATTCGCTCGAACGGCGAAGCGCGCGAGTTGCGCGATGAAGTGGTTGACCTCGGCACGCGCTACGGCATCGTCACGCCTTACACGTCTTACCTCGCGCTCGAACCCGGCGCGGTGGTGACGGACGCAACCAACGCCACCCGGTCGCGCCGTGATCCGGGCTTTGCCACCGATGGAACCGCCAACCGCAGGTCGAGACCATTGCCGCAGCAGGCGCGCAAGACGGGAACTTCGCGCGGCGGGGCGGGCGGCGCGGGCGCGGGCGGCAGCGTCATAACCGCTCCGGTGGATGCGAGTTCGGCGCCCATGCCGACGCCCATGCCCGCCCCGATGCCGACGACGGGCGCGGCCGCCGTCAGGGACAGCAAGCGCGAGCGAGCGCGCCAGGAATCCGTGCGCGCCGACGAAGACGAATCTTCAGCGGCGGCGTCGGCCGTGATGCGCAAGGTCGCGGGCAAGACCTTCTACCTGCGCGACGGCGTGTGGACGGACGCGGACTTCAAGGCGGACGCGAGTTTGCCGGAGACGACGCTCGTCTTCGGCACCGACGCCTACTTCGAACTCCTCAAACGCGAGCGCAAGCTGGCCGAATTCTTCGCCCTCGGCGAGCGCGTGGTGGTCGTCTACAAAGGACAGGTCTATCGCGTCAACGCCGCACCCTAAGAAACAGGGAAAGGGTCAAAGGTTAAAGGGCAAAGGGGAAGGGCGAAGGGTGAAGGGTGAAGGGTGAAGGGCGAAGGAAAGCGTTCAGTTGTTTGAGCGTGTTTTCTTTTCCTTTCCCCTTTGCCCTTTCCCCTTTGCCCTTTAACCTTCCGCCTGCCTGCGGCCTTGTCTCACAGCCCCCGGTTCGTGTAAAACAAAAGCCTCTCACCGAAAAATCGAGCCGGGGCTGTCGCTCTCATCAAACTGCGTTCGGAGAAAACTGTCGTATGAACAGTGAGAAAGTCGTCGTCGGCGGCCGTCGTCGGAGGCGTGCGGTCGCGGCGTCGGTTATCGCGTCGTGCCTGTGGGTCGTCGCGCTGGCGTTGGCGGCGGGCGCGCAGCCGCAAAGAGGCGAAGGATGGACGGGCACGCGGCACGGGGCGGCGGGCAGGGATTTGAACGCCGTCTATTTCACGGACGGCAAGCGCGGCTGGATGGGAGGCGACGGCGGACTCGTCTATCGCACCGAAGACGGCGGGCGCACCTGGGTCAGGCAGCCCGTCGGCACGAACGAACAGATCAACGATCTCTACTTCCACAACAAAGAGGACGGCTACCTCGTCGCGGGCAGCAGCGTCTACGTCACCTCCGACAGCGGGCGCACGTGGCGCGAGGGGCGTCGCTTCAGACCCGCGGATTTCGGCGGCGGCACGCCCGAACTCTACAGCGTGCGCTTCGCGAACAAGAAGAAGGGTTGGATCGTCGGCTCGATCAGCCGCCGCGATGTCGTCACGGACAGCCTCGTGCTGCACACGGACGACGCGGGCGCGACGTGGCGCACGCAACTCGTCCCTTCGCGCGACGAGTTGATTCATCTCACCTTCGCGGACGACCGACGCGGCTGGATCGCCGGCGACAAAGGCACGATCCTCGCCACCACCGACGGCGGTTTGAATTGGTCGCGCCAGCGCACGGGGACAAACGCGACGCTCTATCACGTGCATTTCGCCGACGACGATCACGGGTGGGCGGTCGGCGAGCGCGGCACGATCCTGCGCACCACGAACGGCGGCACGACGTGGACGGCGTCGGTCGTGCCGGGGCTACAGCCGCGCCCGACGCTCCTGAGCGTCCGGTTCGCGGGCAGGGAACAAGGTTGGATCGTCGGGCGCGGCGGCCGTATCCTGCGCTCGGACGACGGCGGGCGCACGTGGCTGCAACAAGAGAGCGGCACGAAGCAGCATCTCTACGCCCTCTTCATCGGCAAAAAGCAGAATTGGGCGGTCGGCGGCGACGGCATGGTCTTGCAGTACGAGCGTTGAGAGAAAGAGATGAAGGCTCAGGTGATGAATGAAGGTCTGACGGCGGGCGCAAAGCGGGGGGAGCGGCGACGACGAAAGACGCGCTCGAAGACTTCCGGCAGACGAGCGCATTTGCAGAGTCACCTGCGGCAGATATTCGTCGAGGTCGAATGAGCGCAGGGCGGGAGAAGAATTCAAAGGCGGGGAACGCGAAGGGCGCGACGATGATCACCGTCGCGCCCTTCGCGTTCACGGCTCCCGCCGTCTATGCCCCGCGTCTCATTTCTTGCCCTGCAACTCCTTGAGCAGTTCCTCGCGGAAGTAGCCGACGGGGATCGTGCCCTGTTGCATGAAAAGGACGTGGAAGTCTTTGGGCGAGAAGCGGTCGCCCGCGATGTGGGCGGCCTCTTTGCGGAGAGCGAAGATTTGATCTTTGCCGAGGCGATAGGTGATGGCCTGCGTCGGCCATTTGGAATAACGGAAGATGGCGCGTTCGGCCGAGTCGCAACTGGCGCGCTTGGCCGGTTTCGCCGTCGCCGTAGCGTCGCGGCAGGAGCCGGGCTGGAAGTCCACCACTTGCGAGAAGAGATCGACGGCCTCGTCGTAAGTCATGCGCCCGGTGTGGATGCCCGTGTCGATGCGGACGCGCAAGTCGCGGTAGAGCTTGCCTCTGAGTTGATAGAGGCGTTCTTCGGGCGTGTAGAAGCCGGTGGGGAATCCGGGCTGGGGTTCGGCCATGAGCGCTTCGGAGTAGAGTCCCCATCCTTCGGCGGCCATCGAATCCTGCCACATCGAAGAGGAGTCTTCGACCGCGCCCGGCGTGAGCCAGCGCGCGGGCGCGATGCGGTCGCGGTACTTGGTCATCACCTTGTAGTGCCAGTCGTGGCCGGGGAAGCCTTCGTGCGCGGCGAGGTCTGCGAGCGAGGCGCGGTTGTTCTCCCTGAGCACGGCCTCGTCGTCGCGGCCGGAGGTCGTGACGTAGAAACGGCCGACGCCGCTCGTTTTGAAGGGCGGCGCGGGATAATAGGCCGCGCCGTCAATCGAAGCGCGCAAGGGGGGCGGCGTCTCGACCACTTCCAACTTGTAATCGGCGGGCACATCGAAGACGCCCGACTTGCGCCCGTATTCGACGAGGCGAAAGGCGGCCTCCTCATACCACTTGACCATCTCCGCGTCCGACTTCGGATAGTCCTGGCCGAGTTCGTCGAAGACGGCGAGCACGGCGGCCTCGCCCGATTCGGGCAACTGCATCGCCTTACGCCGCCCGATCTCGCGCGCGAGCGCGATCATCTCGCTCCGGGTGGCGTCGACAATCGCCATCGACTCTTCGAAGAGTTTCCCGGCGGTTGCCTCCGGCATGCGCAGGTTGTTCCTGATCGCCCAGTTGTACTCTTCCTCGCCCATCGCGTAGCGGTCGGCGCGAAACTGCGCCTTGACGTTCGACGCGCCCGGCTTGCTCGCGTCGTCGAAGAAAGTGCGCGCGACGTAGTCACGCAAGGCGCGATACCCGGCCGCCGCGCCCTTCGCGGCCTCTCTCAACTCCTGTAACAGCGCATCGCGCCCTGCGCCCGGCGCGACGCGCTCGGCGGCGAGGTCGGGCAGCGTCCGCTCGAAATAGGTGGCGGTCGATTCGGCCGTCGTGATGCCGTTACGCAACAGCATCCGGTGGTCGGGCGTGTTGCCGGATTTGACCCCGGCGGCCAACTGCTCCTGCGCGGCCTGAAAATATTTCGGCACGGCGCGCAGGCGTTTGACGACGAGCGACCACTCTTCGGGCGTGCCGTAGGTCTTCTCGCCCGTCCGGGTCATTCCTTGCAGTTGCCAGTCAATCGCGCGGAAGGGTTCGTCCGTGTAAGTGTCGAGCGCGCGCTGCTGATACTTGCGGACGCCGTGCTGGCGGAGCAGGAAGCGGATTTGCGCGAGCGCGACTTCGCGGTCGATGCGAAGGTTTGACGAGAGCGTGCCGGGGTCGATAGCGATAAGGGATTTTTGCGTGGCGGCGAGCCAGCGGTCTTCCGCGGCGATGGCGGCGGCTGAATGATCGCGCAGTCGGCCGTCCGCTTCGCGCAAGGCCGGATCGAGTCCCGCGCCGCCGAGATAGGTGTTGACGGTCGGGTTCCGGCGCAGGAATTCGCGCACGTAAGCGTCGTGGATGCGCTTGAAATTTCGGTCGCTGCTGCTGCTGGAGACGTTCGTCCGGCCGGCGTTCGGACGCGCCGCCTGCGGCGGTCGCGGCGTCCAGACGGAAGTTAAGACGAGCGCGGC
>DASQNL010000150.1:0-6158 GCA_035644995.1 Pyrinomonadaceae bacterium
GCCGTAGAGATACGCGGCGAGCGTGCCGCGCGCCGGGTCGAACAACTGCGCTTCGCGCACGAGCGTCATAAAAACTTCCTGCGTCACATCTTCCGCGATGCCTTGCGAGCCGCACATCTGGAGCGCGAAGCGGTAGATGCCCGCCTGCCGGCGTCGGTAAAGCGCGGTGAAGGCGTCGGCATCACCGGCGGCCGTCAGCCGCAACAGTTCTTCATCGCTGTGCTCAGGGGAGGCTCTCATCTTCACATGCCGTAATTGCTCGACACACGTAATTCGCGCGACCCGCCGGAAAAGTTCCACAAAGTGCCGGGGCGGGCACGGCGCGAGTTTCCGGCGCGACGGCGCGGCCGGGATGAGACGCGGCGCGTCTATCTATTTCCGGGCTGGCGCGGTCGCTTCCGCGGTTGCGCCCCGCACGCGAAAGTCCGTGTGCAGTTTTCCGGCGTCGTTGAGGACGGAGTCGGCGAGTTTGATTTTGATTTTGCTGGGCTTGTTCGAGGCGTCGGCGGGTGAGACGTAGCCGAGCGTGTAGCGCGGCATCCGGAGGCGTGCGTTCAAGGCGAGGGCGGCGGCGTCGAACTCCGCTGGCTTTTTCGGGAAGACGGCGAGGCCGCCGGTTTCGCGCGCGAGCGTGTCGAGCAATTCGCGCGACTTGCGGCGTCCGCCTTTCACTTGCTCGAAGGCGTCGCCGCTCATGGCCTCCGTCAACCCGAAGACGAAGACCTCCACCTGATGCCGCCGTAAATACTTCAACAACTCATCGAGATTCGCGCGCGGGTCGCGCTCGCCGCCGTCGGTGATGACGACGAGCGCGCGCCGGCGAGCTTCGCCAGGCGCACGCGCCACGACCGCCTCCGCCGCGACGTACAGAGCTTCGGTCAAGGCCGTCGTCCCGCCTTCGACGTGCATCTCGTCCAGCGCGGCGACGAGCGCGTGCCGGTTGCGCGTGAAGTCCTGCATCAATTCGATCCGGTCGCGGCTGACGAAGCGCACCACGGACATCTCATCCTGCGCGCCCTTCCCGGCAACTATCGTCTCGCCCGTTTTCAGCACGCGTTCGAACATCGTGCGCAGCGAACCCGTGTTGTCAACCAGCAGGCTATAACTGAGCGGCAAAGCCTCCTGCGCGAAGAACGTGATCGACCGTGCCGCCCCGTCCTCCTCGATGCGGAAATCCTCTTGCCGCAAATCCGCGACGAAGCGGTTCGACTCGTCGGTCACGATCACGTCCACCTTCACGAGCGGCGGCGCGGGCGGCGCGGGCGTTTGAGCCGGAGCCGGCGCGGGCGACTGAATCGGCGGCGGCGAAGTTTGCGTTTGCGTGTTCGCTCCCTGAGCGCGGGCGACGACGCCGCCGGAGGCGACGAGCGAGAGGGCGAGGAGGAGCAATAAACGGCGTGGGCGCGGCGGTTGAGGTTTCATTGTTGGCTTCCGCAATGTTTCAAGGCGAGACGAGGCGCGGGCGCGTGCCCGAAGGCATGATCGTTTGGCCGTTGTGATAATCGGGGCCGCAGTAGCGGCGCGGCTCCTGCCCGATGGCGAACGTCTTGGAACGAATGACGGGGCACGTCGCGGCGGCGAGCAGCCCCGTGGCCGGATCGATGTCGAGCGTGATGGTGCCCATCAGGCGCGACGCGCCTTCCGAGGGGGTGGCCGTCGTGCGCGGACGCTGCGGCGCGGCGACGGGCGGCGGCGGGTCGTTGCCGTCGGAGGGCAAGACGGGCGCGGGCGCGTAGTCGAAGTCGCCGCCTTCTTCGCCCGCGCCGTCGAGCGGCGGGAGTTCCCCGTCGAGCGGGGCTGCGCTCTCCGTGGTCGGCGCGGTTCCGGCGATGAAGAATTCGGTGCGTTTGGTCGGGCTGTCGGCGGCGGCGAGCAGGCCGGTGCGCGGGTCAATCGAAACCTGTTCAAGCCCCGCGGGCATCTGCCAGTCGCCCGCCCATTCGGGGTGCGCGGCGAGCGCGGCGGACATGAAATCAGCCCAGATGGGCAGGGCGGAATCCGCGCCCGTCAGGTTCAAGGGCGAGCCGTCGTCGAAGCCGACGTAGACGACGCAGACGAGGTTAGGCGTGTAACCGGCGAACCAGCCGTCGCGCGAGGTGCCGGTCTTGCCCGCGACGTTGTGCTTGAAGCCGCGCGCGCGCACGCGCGCCGCCGTGCCGCGGTTGACGACATCTTTCATCATGGAGGTCATCAGGTAGGCGACTTCGGGGCGTATCACCTCGCTGCGCTGCGTGACGGGCGCGGCGATGGTCGCGCCGCGCCCCGTGGTGACGCGATTGATCGCGACCGGCGTGGCGCGCGTGCCGTTTCCGGCGAAGGTCGTGTAGGCGGAGGCGACTTGCAGCGGCGTCGCCTCGTTGGTGCCGAGCGCCATCGCGGGATAGGAGCGCGCGGGCTTGGGCAGGCCGGCGCGCGTCGCCAGATTCATCACGCGCCCGATGGTGACCTCCATCGCCACATCGACCGTGATGACGTTCTTGCTGTGGACGAGCGCGTCGCGCAAGGTGACGGGGGCGTCGGCGTATGAGTCGCCGAAGTTGCCGGGCGAGTATTCCTGATTGTCGAAGGTGAAGGTCTTCGGCTCGTCCATGTAGGTGGTGGCGGCCGTGATGACGCGCGGAATGGGGTCGAAGGCCGTGTTGAGCGCGGTGGCGTAGACGAACGGTTTGAAGACCGAACCGGGCTGGCGCATGGCGTCGGTGGCGCGGTTGAGTTGGCTCTTTTCATAGTCGCGCCCGCCGACCATCGCCACCACTTCGCCGGTCGCGGCGTTCATGGCGACGAGCGAGGCCTGCAACGTTCCCGCCGGGACGCGCTTCGCATAAATCTTATCGAGCGCGGCGAGGTGCTTCGTCACGGCCGTGTAGGCGGCGCGCTGCAACTCCATGTCAATCGTCGTGTAGATGCGCAGGTGTTCGGCCGTGCGCGAGTCGGCGAGGATGTCGGCCAACTGCGTCTGCACGTAATCGACGAAGTAGGGCGCGTCGGAATTATCCATCCGCCCGCGCGCGGGGGCGACCTTCAACTCGGTGGCTTTCGCGCGCGTCGCCTCCTCCTGCGTGATCGCCCCGGCGTCGGCCATCGAGTCGAGCACCTGGTTGCGTCGCGCCGTGGCCGTGGCGGGGTGGCGATAGGGGTTGTAGCGGTTGGGGCTGCGGATGATGGCGGCGAGGAAGGCCGCTTCGGGCAGCGTCAGGCCGGTGACATCTTTGCCGAAATAGACCTGCGCGGCCTGGCCGAAACCGTTGATCGAAAAGCCGCCGTGCTGGCCGAGATACGCCTCGTTGCAATAGAGCGCGAAAATCTCCTGCTTGCTGAGGCGCGTCTCCAGAATGATCGACATGTAGGCTTCGGCAAACTTGCGCCGCAGGCTGTATTCGGGCGAGAGCAGCAGATTTTTGACGAGTTGCTGCGTGATGCTCGAACCGCCCTGCCGCGCGATGGGCGAGTTGGGGTCGGCGTCGTAGCGGCGGACGAAGGCGCGTATGATGCCGCGAAGGTTGATGCCGTAGTGCTCGAAGAAGGTGCGATCCTCCGTCACCGTGATCGCTTTGACGAGGTGCGGCGGGATGTCTTGGAAGCCGATGATGCGCCGCTTCTGGCGGTCGCTGCCCGTGACGAAACTGATCTGTTCGGGTTCGATGAGCGCATGTTCGAGTTTCGTCTTGCTGTCGAGATCGTTGAGCGCGACGATGCCCTTCCCGGTCTTGGCGAAACTGACGCGCACGCGCGGGAAGAGGCGTTGGCCGTCAACGATGGCGTTCTGCCCCGGCTCGACATCCACGCTCGTGCCGTTCAGAGTGTAGCGGCCGCGCGCATCGTCGGCCTGCTGCGCGCGGTCAACGTAGCCCGCGCGTTGCAAACGCTTCACCAACTCGTCGGCCGACAATCCCGCGCCCACGCGCAACTCCTTCGGCGCGGTGTAGATGCCCGCCGAGCGCGTGAAGATTTCGCCGCTGATCAGACGATCCACGCGTTCCGAGAAAATGTAGTAGTAATAACCGAGGACGCCGACGGTGAAGGTGGTGAGCAGCACGAGCGCGACGACCACGGGCGGGCGAAAGATGCGCCGCCGCCAACGCCGGAAGAAACCCTCCGGCGGCTCGTCGTAGCGAACGACGCGCGCCGCGCGATGCCGGGCGGCAGGCGGCGGCACGCGATTGTTAGGTGGATGACGAACGGCCATACGATGCAATGGTAAAGGGTAAACGGTAAATGGTAAATGGATAAAGCGCGCTCACCCGTCGCCGGTCTGCTTCGACCATTTACGATTCGCCATGCCCGATCCGGCGAATTTGACACCGCGCGGGCGTTTCGCTAACGTGACGGCGGCGCGCGCCGGTCGGTCTCCCGCGTGCGCTCGTTGGATGCGCCGGTTGATCTATGAGTTCGACGCCAACCTTCCCCCACCTCTCGAAAAGCGCGCGCGGCCGTATGCTCTATGCGCTCGCCGCGCTCGTCGCCCTGACCGCGCTCGGCACGCTCGGCTTCAGACTCCTCGAACCGCTGTCGCTGCTCGATAGTCTGTACCTGACCGTGATGACGATGGCGACGGTCGGCTACGGCGACGTGCATCCGATCTCGCGCGGCGGGCGCGGCTTCGCCATCGTCTTCATGCTCGTCAGCGTCGCCGTCGTCGGCTTCCTGCTGTCCACGGCGATACAAGCCCTCGTTCAATCGGAGATCGTCGCTTACTACGGCCAGCGGCGACGCTACAGGGAGATCAGCAAACTGCGAAACCATTTCATCATCTGCGGCGCGGGGCGCGTCGGCGCGCGCATCATCCGCGAACTACAACGCCGCGAGGAGCCTTTCATCGTCATCGAGCGCGAACAGGGGCGGGTCGCCAATTTGATCGAGGAGAATGTGCTCGTGCTCGTGCGCGATGCGACGCTCGAAGAGACGCTGCGCGACGCGGGCGTCGAACACGCGCGCGCCCTCGCCGCCTGTTTGCCCGACGACGCCGCCAACGTTTACGTCGTGCTGACGGCGCGCGGCTTAAACGACGGCCTGCACATCGTGGCGCGCGCCGTCGAAGAACAGGCCGAGCCGAAGTTGATCCGCGCCGGGGCTAACCGCGTCATCGCGCCGGTCATCATCGGCGGCCAGCGCATGGTGCAGGCTTTAACCAAGCCCGCCGTCTCCGACTTCATCGATTCCATCGCGGCCGAAGACCTCGATCTCGATTTCGAGGAAGTGGTGGTCGCGCCGGAGTCGGCCTACGTCGGGCACAAGTTGAAGTTCACCAACATCCGCTCCGAACTCGATGTCGTCATCGTGGCCGTGCGCCGCCGCAGCAACAGCCAGATGATCTTCAACCCTTCGGGCGATTCGCACATCGAAGCGGGCGACATGCTGATCGCCATCGGGCGCGCCGACTCGCTCGCGCGCCTGAAAGCCAACGCGCAGAGGAACGTCTAGTTTCAAGTTTCAGGTTTCAAGTTTCAGGTTTCAAGTTTCAAGTTTCAAGTTTCAAATCTGAGATGTTTGATTCTTGAACTCGAACCCGACGATCTTCTAGTTCTTCGCTTTCAACCTGAAACTTGAAACCTGAAACTTGAAACCTATGAAAGTCCTCGTCACGGGCGGCAGCGGTTATCTCGGCATCCACGTGCGCCGTTTCTTCGACGCCGACGATTTTTCGCGCCGCGTCGGCCTCGACATCCTCGACCCCTACGACGCCTCTCGCGTCGCCGACTACGACACGGTCATACACCTCGCCGCCCATCTCGACAAGAGCCGCGAGGCGGCCGCCGCGTGCTTTCGCACGAACGCCGAGGGCACGGCCAACCTGCTCACACACATCCGCGAGGGCGCGACCTTCATCTACGCCTCGACCAAAGACGTGTACGGCGCGCACGCCGACGGCTATACGGAAGTGCCCGAAAGCTGCGCGACGGATTACTGCGGGCAATCGCCGCTCGAATGGTCGAAGTTGATGGGCGAACGCTACGTCGAATATTACGCGGCGGCGCGCGGCCTGCGCGCCTGCATCTTCCGCCTGTCGGCCGTCTACGCGCGCCCGTCCGTGGGCAACGAGTCGAACTTCGTGGCGCATTACGTGGAAGCCGTCAAGCGCGGCTGGCCGCTCAGTCTCCCCGGCGGCGGGCAACCCTTGCGCGACCTCTTGCACGTCGAAGATTTCTCGCGCGCCTGCC
>DASQNL010000151.1:0-1878 GCA_035644995.1 Pyrinomonadaceae bacterium
AATCGAGCATCGAGACTTCGCCGTCAACCACGCGCGCGAGGTATTCGCCGTCGCGCATGACCCACGCGACGCGGCGGCCTTGCCCGGCGAGCTGCGCCCATTCGCTCTTTTTCTTCGGGTTCTGTTCGACGAGCGACGCCCCGCCCGCCAGCGTGACGTAGCGTAGGCCGGAGCGCGCAAACTTCCGCACGCCGCGCCCGCCGCCGAACAGCTTCTCGTAGGCCACGAGGATGCGCCCCGGCGTCAACTCGTCGGCGGCGGCGGCTTCGTCCATGCTTTTGTTTCGTTCAGGCATGCGGCGTGCGGCGGCCTTCGCGGAGGGTGCGTTCGACGATTTCGAGCAGGTCTTTGGAGCGATAGGGTTTGGTGAGGTAAGCGTCGAAGCCCGCGTCGAGGGCGCGCTGGCGATCCTGCTCGGCGGCGAAGGCCGTGACGGCGATGCAGTGCAGGCGGCTCGTGCGTTCGTCGGCGCGCAGCGCATCGAGCGTCCCCCAACCGTCGAGACTGGGCATCGAGAGATCGATGAGAGCGATGTCGGGCAGTTCGGCGCGCGCCGCCGCGAGGAACTCGTGGCCGTCGCGCGTTTCGCGCACGGCGTAGCCCGCGCTCTCCAGCATCAGGCGCAGGAGTTCGCGGTTATCGTCGTAATCGTCGGCGATCAGAATGCGAGCCAGAGACATGATCGTTTCGGCCGTGGGGAGAGAGCCTGCGCGGTTAGCCCTTTCATAGTTTGGTGAAATGCTTTTGCACGATGAAGCAAAAGAGTGTTGAGCGCGCGGTGCGCCCCTTATAACGTAGTCGCGCCCGCGTGTCAAACAGTTCAAGCCGGGGAAAGGTGAAGGGGAAAGGGGAAAGGGAGTAAAGCGAAAAGAGGGAGCGAACGGCGCGGCCGGTGATCCGTCTGTAATCTTCCCTTTCCCTTTTGCCCCTTCACCCTTCCCCTGTTTCCTGATATGAGACTTGTCTTGACACCACCCGCGCGCGCCCGCCATAATCCCTGACGGCGTGCGCCCTCCTGAAGCGCGCGCCTCCGGTCAGTCAAAAACACCTGACAGACCACCGCGGCAACCTACCGGGCGGGGCTAGCCCGCAACAACCAGCAACACGAGCACAGAAGGAGAGTCACAGGTGGCAGGAAGCGATGACTTGGAACAGAGTTTGCGCGCCGAAGTAGAGAGTTATATCAAGGCGCGGGTGCAGGGGCAGCAAGAGGAGATCGCGCGTTTGCAGAGTCAGGTCAACGAAGCGTTCACGCGTCTCAACGAACGCCTCTCCGACGACTCGCTTTCGGACGCACCCATCGCCATCTCGATCTCGGAGCACCTGCGCGCCGCGACCGGCAAGGGCACGGAAGAGGCCGCCCAATCGTCCGCCCGCGCCCGCGCCACGAGCGACATCGCGCTCCTGAAAGCCGCCGTTGACGACATTGACAACCAGCGTTCGCAAGCCGACATTCTCAACACGCTCGTCAACCGCGCCGCCGCCTTCACGCCCCGCCTCGCCTTCTTCGTCGTCAAAAACGAACGCGCGACGGGCTGGCGCGCGCGCGGACTCGAAGGCACGGTCGGCGACGACGCGGTGCGCGAAATCTCGCTCCCCATCACGGCCGAAACGCTCCTGAGCCGCGCCGCCACTTCGCGCTCCACCTGGAGCGGCGCGCCCGGCACGAACGCCGACGACACCCAACTGATCTCCAAACTCGGCGACGAAGCCCCGCAACGGATGGTTGCCATCCCGCTCATCGCCCGCGACAAGTGCGTCGCCGTGCTCTATGCCGACAGCGCCGCGCTCGAACCCGAAGCGATCAACCTCGAAGCCTTAGAGACGCTCGTGCGCGTCACGAGCATGTCGGTCGAATTGCTCGCGCTCAAACGTCCC
>DASQNL010000152.1:0-9350 GCA_035644995.1 Pyrinomonadaceae bacterium
TTATCGAAAAGCCGCTCTCCATCGAGCGCACCGTGCTCACCGTGCGCAACGCCCTGCGCCAGCGCGCGCTCGAACGCCACAACGCCACGCTTGCCGCCGAGATCAACGAGGAGAACGCGATGGTGGGCGCGTCGGTGGCGATGCGCGCGCTCCGCAAGCAGATCGCGGCGGTCGCGCCGACGGACGGGCGCGTGCTCATCTACGGCGAATCGGGCACGGGGAAAGAGTTGGTGGCGCGCGCCATTCACGCGCAGTCGCGGCGCGCCGGGGCGGCTCTCGTCGAGTTGAACTGCGCGGCCATCCCCGAAGAGTTGATCGAGTCGGAGTTGCTCGGCCACGTTAAAGGCGCGTTCACGGGCGCGACCTCGGCCAAGCGCGGCAAGTTCGAGTTGGCCGACGGCGCGACGCTCTTTCTCGACGAGGTGGGCGACATGAGCGCGCGCACGCAGGCGAAAGTTTTGCGCGTGCTCGAAGAACAACGCTTCGCGCCCGTCGGCGGCGGCACGCAAATACGCGTCGATGTGCGCGTGGTGGCGGCGACCAACAAGCGTCTGGAAGACGAGATCGAGCGCGGCAATTTTCGCGCCGACCTCTTCTACCGCCTCAACGTGATTCCTTTTGAAGTGCCGCCGCTGCGCGACCGCCTGGAAGATGTGCCTTCGCTCGTCGAGCATTTCAACCAGAAATTCTCCGCCTCCTACGGCAATCCGCCGAAGCGTTTTGAACTCGAAGCGATGGACGCCCTGCAAAGCTACACCTGGCCGGGGAACGTCCGCGAACTGAGGAACACGGTGGAGCGCGTGGTTATTATGAACCGGAAGACACGCATCAACGCGAGCGACCTGCCGCCGCTCGGCGCGGACGCGCCGCCCGTCGCCGTCTACCGTTTCAACTCTTTCAAGGAGGCGAGCGAGGCGCATCAGCGCGAGTTCATCCGGCGCAAGCTCTCCGAGGCCGAAGGCAACGTCACGCGCGCCGCCGAACTGATGGGCATGGATCGCAGCCACCTCTACCGCCGCATGCGCGCGCTCGGCATCAAAGTGCGCGGCGAGCGCGAGAACGGAAGTTAAGCCGGCGCATTCGGCTTTTCACGCTTCGTCGCGGAGTCAGGCCGATTCATTCGATACGATCTGCGTGAGGTGTTCGCTCGTTTAGTATGGAGCAATTATGAATAAGACGTTCGTCATACGCGGTTTTCTGATCGTTAGCTGCCTGCTGTTGGCCTCCGTCGCTTTCGTGAGCGGGCGGCCGGGCATGACCGGCGTGAGTGCGGCCGAGGGGTTCGAAACTCGTTGCGGATGGTTCAGTAATCCGACACCGGCCAACGCGTCTTTGCATGATCGCGACGACGAGTGGATCATCGGCGTGCAGGGCGGCTACCAAGCTGAAGGCGCTTGGCCGAGCTTCAAACCGGGGCAATGGGTCGAGACGAACGGCCACTACGGCCACGGGTGCGCGTGCCTGCGGCTGCGGGTCAATCGCGAGACCCATCGGGTGATAGAGATCAAAAGCGCGCGCGCCCGCCCGCTCTCGGCGTGCCGTCGAGATCGCTCGTTGAGGCGATGGGAATTCAGGTGAGAATCAACATAAAGCCGCGCCCGGCATCGGCCTGCGCCCGCCCGCAAGTTAACTTGGAAGTCACTTTGGAATTTGGCTTTTCACGCTCCAGAGCGGAGTCAGGCCGATTCATTCGGCACAATTTGCGTTAGGCGTCGGAAGAGTCGTGTTTCTTGAGGAGAACTATGAGTCCGGTACAATCAGTCGAGCGTCTCGCGGATCACTTTGTTAACTACCTCTTCGATACTTACCGCGGCAGCCGCCATGTGCGGCGCGTCGCTACTTGGATCGGCTTCCTGCTTAAAGCAATCGAGAATGTTGCTGACGGCCCTATCAGGCCAAACCGTGAGCGGCAGATTATCTTTCCGTATCAGGGGCGGAATTTTAAGGCACGTTATAATCACGAAGTCGGGGCGCGCGGCGGAATTGAGATCGTCGAGGTACTACCCGGTCGGGGCGCTCCCGATGGAGGAGTCGTGATACAAGTCACGAATCTTTCGGAGGCAGAGGCCGCATATGCAGGCTTAAAGCAGCAGCTTGAGGAATTCAGCGCAGGTACTCAGTAGCGAACGCACCTCGGCAAAGAAGTTATATAACTTGGAGAACCTGTTTATGAGAAAACGATTGGCGTCGTTCTTGCTGATCGCCTCGGTGGTAGTTTGGGGGATTTGGTGCGGTGGGCAGTATTTTAACGAAGCCCGCGTTATTCCGAAAAAGCTCTCGAATCCGCCGGAGTCCGTCGCCGCTTACAATGCCATTCCGACGAATGGCGACTTGCCGTTCTTTTTTCCGGGCAATCCTCTGATTTTTCTCGTGTCGCTCGCTGCGACGATTGCGGCTTGGAGATGGGCGCGACGGTCTCGCAAATGGCTGGCGCTTTCGACGGTTATCGGTTTTGGCGTTTGTCTTGCCTTGGTTTTGTATCTCGCCCCGCTTATCTGGAGCATTGATTTGGGGTTGGATAAACTTTCCGCCGCCGAAGTTATTACCCGTGCCGAGGCTTGGAAATTCGGCAATCGAATCAGGTTGATCGTCGAGATGGTGGGCTTTGTGTGTTCAGTCATGGCTTTGCGGGTCTGGTCTGCCGAAGCGGCGGAGACGGGCGGGATCAGGAACGAAGCCTGAAGCAGGCGTAGGCTGTTTATATTCAACGCGCCGCCCGGCAACGGCATGCAACCCGACCGCGAATAGCGCAGCCATCATCCGCGAGACGCACGCAAATCAACCTCTCGTCTTGGCGGGCGATGCCGGGCGTTATCCCGACCAATAATCGGCGGTAAGTCAGCCGGTCTAGAGGCGAGCCGGACGAAGAGTTCGGGGCGGGCAGCGGGGAAACTTTCCGGCACGCGTTTGAGCGGAAATTAGCATCAAAGTTACTCGCGGCGGGGAGAAAGTTTGCCTTTTGCTGCGTGGGCGGGTACATTCGTTACCCTGTCGCCCGTGTGAGACGGCGACGCTCATCCGCGCCGAGATCGGGCGCGGTTTTTATTGCGGCATTAGTAAAAGGTTTTTCGATGGATTACACGACCAAAGAACTTCTCAAACGTTACGCCAAACTCGCGCTCGGCCAGCCGTTCGCGCCCGTGCTGTTGAACATCCTCGTCACGTCCGTCTGCGACATGCGCTGCACGCACTGTTTCTTCACGGACGAACTCGACGACCGCCCGCGCAAAAAACTCCAGATGAAGACGCACGAAATCCAGCGCGTCTCGGAGACTTTGGGCGGCAACCTCGGCGTGCTCATTCTCGCCGGGGGCGAGCCGTTCACGCGCAAGGATTTGCCGGAGATCGTCCGCGCCTTCTACGAGAACAACAAGCTCGAATCGGTCTACCTGATGTCGAACGGGCAGATTCAGAAGCGCATCATGCCGGATGTGACGCGCATCCTGCAAGAATGCCCGAACCTCAATGTGGCGGTCGCCCTCGGCATCGACGGCCTCAAGGATCAGCACGAGAAGATTCGGCAGAAACCCGGCTCTTGGGACATCGCCATCGACACCGCGCGCCAGTTGCAGTCGATCAAGCGCGAATACCCGCGTCTCGACATCCAGACCTGCACCTGCTTCATGAACACGAATCAGGACACGATCTTCGAGTGGTACGATTTCCTTAAGTACGATCTCAAGCCCGACAAGGTCAACTTCAACTACATCCGTCCGCCTTCAGCCGACCCGAAGGAACTCGACATCGATCACGCGCGCTACGCCGAACTCGCCCACATGATCGATTCCGATTCGCGCAACTCGGCCATCAAGAACAACTACGGCGGCGATGCCGGTTTCTTCAAAGCCGCCATCGACATCTACATGCACGGCCTGATCGCCAAAGCGCAGGAAGAACAGCAGGCGCAGATGACCTGCTACGCGGGCACGGCGGGCGGCGTCATCTACGACGAAGGCACCGTCTCCTCCTGCGAAAACCTCGATGCGGTGGGGAACCTGCGCGACTACGATTGGAATTTTCAGAAACTCTGGCTCTCGCCCGCCATGCAGGCGCGTCGCCAGAAAGCCAAGTCGGGCTGCTTCTGCACGCACGAGTCGAATAGTTATTACCCGTCGCTCCCGTTCAATCCGAAGCACTTGATCCAGATCAAGAAACTCGAACGCGAAATGAAGAAGTCGCGCAAGCAACTCGAACGCGACGAAGCCAAAGCCGACGGCCTGACGGTCAAAGTATAAATGCAGAGGTTAGAGGTCAGAGGCTTGAGGTCAGTAAAAACTGTCTTCTACTAACCTCTAACCTCTAACCTCCGACCTCTAAAATTATGTTTAGAGCGAGAGTCCCCAAAATCCTGATCATCTCGTCCGACACGGGCGGCGGGCATCGCTCGGCGGCGGTGGCTATCGCGGCGGGCTTGCAGAAGTTTTTCGCTGGCAACTCTTACGCCGTGCGCGTGGTGCGCGCGATTGAAGAGTCGCATTCGATCTCGGCGCGGCTCGTGAATTTGTACAACTGGGTGCTGCGCCATCGCCAGCACTGGATGAAATATCTCTACTGGGCGGTCAATCGTTTTCGCCCGGAGACGCGCGATTTTTTCTACCGGCGCAGCGTCGGCTACGTGGGCGAGTTGTTCGAGCGTTGGTGCCCGCACGTCGTCGTCAGCGTGCACCCGTTGACGCAGCACGCCATCGGGCGCGTGCTCAGGGAGTTGAAGCTCGCGGACAAGATTCCGCTCGTGACCGTGGTGACCGACCCGTGCTACGGCTTCTGGAAAGGTTGGGCGTGCGACGACGTGCGGCTCTATCTCGTGGCGGGCGAAGAGGCGCGCCGGCAGTTGATTGATTACGGCGTCGCGCCGGAGCGGATCAAGATTTCGGGGATGCCCGTCCACCCGAAGTTCAACCTGCCGGACGAACGCGTCGCGCAGGCCGCGCGCCACGCCCTCGGCCTCGACCCGCAGAAGTTCACCGTCTTCGTCAACGCGGGCTGGGTGGGCGGCGGCAACATCCCCGAAATTTTCCGCGAACTCGTGCGCGGCGACCTCGACGTGCAGGCCATCTTTCTCGCCGGGAACAACAAGGAACTGCGCGCGGAGGCCGAACGCGTTGCGGAGCGCGCCAATTTCCCCGTGAAAGTGATCGGCTATTCCGAACACGTCGAGCAGTTGATGCAGGCCGCCAACGTCATGATCTCGAAACTCGGCGGCCTGACCACCTTCGAGGCGATGGCCTGCCGCGTGCCGATCATCGCCGACGCGACCACCGCGCCGATGCCGCAGGAGGCCGGGGCGGGGACGCTCATCGCCAAACGCGGCGCGGGCGTGTTGCTCGAACGCGCGGCCGACATCGTGCCCGCCGTCCGCCGCATGGTCGAAGACGCGCGCTATTACGCCACGATGCGCGCGGCCACCGCCGGCCTCGCCATCCCGCACTCGACGCGCCGGATCGTGGAAGAGATCACCGCGCTCATCCCCGCGCCCGTGCTCGCCGAAGAGGAGCGGGCGCAGGTCGCGGAAGCGCGCATCGCTTGAAGGCGGAGGCGAAAGTTCGGCGCGCCGGGAGTGTCAAACCCTGAGCCAAGTTGACGCCCGCCCGCTGTTCGCGCTTTAATCCTCGAATTCATTACAACTCGCCCGCTCCGAGTAAAAAGGAAGCGGGCTTTTTTGGAGAGCGGCCAAGTTGAGTCTTTTGCTGGAAGGGAAACGGGCGTTTATTTCGGGGGGCACGCGCGGCATCGGAGCGGCGATGTGCGAAATCTTCGCGCGCGAAGGCGCGGACGTGGCTTTCAATTACCATTCGCGCGAAGACCTCGCCGAAACGATGACGCAAAAGATCAAGGCGCACGGCCGTCGCGCGCACGGCTTCAAAGTCTCGGTCACGGATCGGCTCGGAATGAAACGTCTGACGCGCCAACTCGTGGAGGAATGGGGCGGCGTCGATATTCTCGTCAACAACGCGGCCATCAACCGCGGCGACAATTTCGCCACCACGACCGACCGCGCCTGGGACGAAGTGATCGACACGAACGTCGGCAGTCTCTTCGCCGTGACGAAGCCCATCTACAAGCAGATGATCCGCCAGCGCAAAGGCGCGATCCTCAACATCACCTCCATCGGCGCGATTCGCTCGCTCCCCACCTCCGTCCACTACGCCACCTCGAAGGCCGCGATGATCGGTTTCACCAAATGCCTCTCGCGCGAGGCCGCGAACTTCAACGTCTCCGTCAACGCCATCGCCGCCGGAATCTTCGACACCGAACTCGCGCACACACTGCCGCCGCACCTCTTGGAGATGCATAAGGGCTGGTCGCCGCGCGGGGAACTAGGCCGCCCCGAAGAACTGGGCGAGTTCGCGGCCTTCATGGTCAGCGACCGCAACAGCTTCATGAACGGCGAGATCGTCATCATCGACGGCGGCTCGGTGACCTGAGCCGCAACTTTCCGGATCGCTCCCCGATAATGCCGTGGCCTGTCCGTCAGAGAGGCTTTCTTTCGACTCAGAGAGCCTGCCGCGCAGAGGCAAAGCCCGCCGCCTGTTCTTGCAACTGAAAACGAATTTCAATGTTAAGTTTAACTATTTCAATAGTTATCTTGACAGGCGAGGGTGCGCGCGGTAACATCCGCGTGCACTTAAACACTTCGACGGATTTTTCGCGGGGGACTTGAACCTGATGGCAAACACTAATTTGATAGACGCCCTAAACCGCGCGCTCAGTTTGGAACTCGGCGCGGTCATCCAGTACATGCAGCATAGCTTTCTCGTCACGGGCATCGAGCGCGAAGTTTATCGCAAATACTTTCGCTCGCAGGGCGAGGAGTCGCAGGAGCACGCCATCACGCTCGGCGACAAGATCGTCGCGCTCGGCGGCGCGCCGACGGTCGAACCGGCCATGATTCGCCAATCGACGGAATTGATCGAGATGCTGCGTCAGGATTTGGAGATGGAGCGTGAGGCGCTCGCCGCCTACATGACGGCGTGGGAAGCCTGCGGCGACGACGACCTGCCGACGCGCTTCCAACTCGAAGAGCGCATCTACAACGAGAAATTACACGTCGAAGAACTCGAAAAACTGACCTCCGAGCGGAAAGCCAACGTGACGAACGAACGCATCACGCTCAAACAGGTCGGCTGAGAAAACCGGCGCGAGCGAGGCGGCGGAAATGAAAAAGGCAGCGGGCAGACGTGGAGTCTGCCCGCTGCCTTTCGCTTTGTTTCCGAGGTTCCGACGAGTTTCAGGCGACGGTCGGGAGCCGTATGACCTGCGCGGCCGGTCTGAACTGCCCGTCTTCCACGCGCCGCCGGTTCAGGCGATGCCTGGCGACGCTGATCGCGTGATGCAGGTCGTCGAGTTGTTCGCCGTCGAGCCGGATGGTTTTCTGCGTACACCAGCCGAGGCCGTCCGTCCAAGTTGAGAGGCGCAACGCGACGACGCCCGTGCCGTCTTCAAGTATTACTTCGACTTGCTGGTCTTCGCGCGCTGACGGGAGGACGTGCGCCGCCGCTCGGTTCGAGGATTCCAATGCCTTTAACTCCTGAGAAGATTGAATAATGGCTTTAGATTTCGGACTTCATTCACCGGGCGGCGAAATTGAAATCCAATTTCAAAACGTATTATCGTCGGCGGGTCTCTTTTCTGTCAAGACAAAATTTATCGTCGGCCGGATTTTTTCTACGGGCAGACCTAGCGGCCGGAAAATTTAGCAGGGCAGACGTACGGCTCAGGCGTCGGCTCAGGCGTCGGCTCAATCGGCGGAGGTTTTTTCGAGCGCGGCGAGGCGCGCTTCGAGTTGGCGGATCGTGCGCTGCATGTCGCCGAGGCGGCGGAAGGCGGCGGTGGCGCGGAGCCAGTCGCGGTTGTCGAAGGCGGGAATGCCGGAGAGCATTTTGCCCGCGGGCACATCATGGCTGGTCGCGCTTTTGGCCGTGAGCACGCAGTCGTCGCCGATGGTGAGGTGGCCGGCCACGCCCGCTTGCCCCGCGAGAATGACGCGGTTGCCGATGTGCGAACTCCCGGCGAGGCCGACCTGCGCGCAAAGGAGCGTGTCTTCGCCGACCGTACAGGAGTGGCCGATCTGGACGAGGTTATCGATCTTCGCGCCGCGCGCGATGCGCGTCTCGCCGACCGAGGCGCAGTCAATCGTCGTGCCCGCGCCGATCTCTACGTCGTCGGCGATGAGCACGCGCCCCGTCTGCGGAATCTTCAGCCAGCGACGTTCCTCGTCTTTCGCGTAGCCGAAACCGTCCGAGCCGACGACCACGTTGTTGTGGATGATGACGCGCGCGCCGACCTGTGTGCCCGCGCGGAGCGCGACGCCGGAATGGAGCGTCGAATCTTCGCCGATGCGCACGCCGTCGTAGATCGTCACGTTCGGATAAATGCGCACGCCCGACGCGATCTCCACGTCGCGCCCGATGACGACGCACGCCCCGACGTGGACGCGCTCGTCCACGCGCGCCGAAGGATCGATGACCGCCGACGGGTGGACGAAGGGCGCGAACGCGGGTGCGGGATGAAAGAGGCGCAGGGCGCGCGTGTAAGCGAGATAAGGGTCGCGCGTGCGCAGGACGGCGATGTCCGCTCTGCCCGCTTCGACGCCCTCGGCGAGATAGACGGCGGAGGCGCGCGTCGTCTGCACGCGCGGCGTGTAGCGCGGGTTGGCGAGGAAGGCGACTTGGCCGGCTTCGGCCTCGTCGAGTCCGGCCGCGCCGTCGATCTCGATGTCGCCCGTTTCGGTTTCGACGGTCGCCTGGGTCAGGCGTGCTAATTCTGAAAGTCTCATGGACAAAGCGGCGCGCGTTCAAAGTAGTCAACCGTCGGACGGTTTCTCTCACTCAGGCGGCGCGCGTCTCCTACATTAGATTCACCGGATCGATCTCGACGTTGACGCTGTTCAGGTCGCAGCCGGGCGACGCGCCCGCCTCCGCCAGCGCAAGGTCTAAGAGAGAACGCATGCGCGTGCGTTGGCGCGACTTGAGCAGGAGTTGGAAGCGATGTTCGCCGCGCAGGCGCGCGAGGGGCGCGGGCGCGGGGCCGAGGATACGACAGGAGCGATCCGTGTTGGCGCGGTCGAGGGCTTGGCGGATTTCCGCGGCCGTCGCTTGCACGCGCGTCAGGTCTTCGCCGTGGACGAGGAGCGACGCGAGCGAGACGAAGGGCGGATAGCTCAAGGTTTCGCGGTAGCGAATCTCCTCTTCGTAGAACGCATCGTAATCCTGCGCGCAGGCGTGGCGCAGCGCGTAATGCTCCGGATGGAAGGTTTGAATGAGCACGCGCCCGGCGAGCGAGCCGCGCCCGGCGCGACCGGCCACCTGCGTGATCAACTGGAACGTGCGCTCGCTGGCGCGGAAGTCGGG
>DASQNL010000153.1:0-2034 GCA_035644995.1 Pyrinomonadaceae bacterium
CCGTGTTCGGGATAGGCGGAGTGGGCGGCGCGTCCCGCCGCGTTGAGCCTGACGCGCAGGGAGCCTTTGGAACCGGCGGCGAGTTTGTTTTCGGTCGGTTCGCCGTTGATGAGATAGGCGCAGGAGGCGGCGAGGGCGTGCGCGTTGGCGGCGCGCGCGCCGAGGCTGCCGAGTTCTTCGTCAACGGTGAACAGCAGGCCGATCTCCTTCACGCCTTTCGCGCGCAAGAGTTCGGCGGCGAAGATTTGGGCGGCGATGATGCCTTTCGCGTCGCACGAGCCGCGCCCGTAGATGTGCGTGTCGTCTTCGCTCGACACGATGACGGGCGGCACGGTGTCGATGTGCGTGGAGAAGAACAGGCGCGGCGCATCCGAGGCGGCGGCGATGACGTTCGCGCGGCGCGGCGCCACCTCCTGAAGTTCGACCCGGTAGCCCAGATTTTCGAGATGGGAAGCGATGAAGCGCGCGGCTTCGTCCTCTTCGCCGCTCGGCGAGGGGATGTCTATGAGGCGGCGCGTGAGCGCGAAGAGGTTCAACGCGAGACGCCCTCCTTGCTGCGTTGAAAGAGCGGGGCTAGCTCCTGCGTGTCGCACTCGAAGAGAGACGCATGCAAACGCCGCACGGTTTCTTCCACTTCGCGCTCGGCCACGACGAAGGTGAAGTTGACGTTCGACGCGCCCTGCGAGATCAAGAGGACGTTGATGTCGCCGAGCGTGCTGAAGATGCGCGCGGCGATGCCCGACGTGTAGCGCAGTTCTTCGCCGACGATGCACACGACGGCGAGGTCGGATTCGACCTTGACCGCCGCGATGGGTCGCAGGTCGCGTATGATCTCGTCAACCTTGCTCGTGTCTTCGAGCGAGAGCGAGACGGAGACTTCGGAAGTGGTCACGATGTCGACGATTGTGCGATGACGCTCGAAGACTTCAAAGAGGGCGCGCAGGAAACCGTACGCGCCGAGCATCCGCGCGGAGGTGATGTGCAGCACCGTGATGCCTTTTTTGTGCGCGATGGCCTTGACGGTGCGCGGCGACATCCCGGCATCGAAATAGACGCCCGTGCCCGGCTGTTCGGGGTCGCGCGAGTTGCAGATGCGCACCGGGATGCTGCGGATGACGGCCGGCAGGATCGTCTTCGGGTGGAGCACCTTCGCGCCGAAGTAGGCGAGTTCCGCCGCTTCGGCGAAAGAGAGGCTGGGAATGGTGCGCGCGTGCGGAACGACGCGCGGGTCGGCGGTCAAGACGCCGTTCACGTCCGTCCAGATTTGAATCTCGCGCGCGCCGACTCCCGCGCCGACGAGCGCGGCCGTGTAATCGGAGCCGCCGCGCCCGAGCGTCGTCGTGCGGCCGTCGGCGGTCGAGCCGATGTAGCCGCCGAGCACGGGGATGCGCCCCGCGGCGAGCAGGGGAGAGAGTTCGGCGCGCGTGCGCGCGTAAGTCTCGTCGTTCGCGGGCGTGGCCGAGCCGTGCGCGTCGTCCGTGATGATGCAGCGGCGTGCGTCCACGTAGGCGGCGGGCAAAGCGCGTTCGGCGAGCACGGCCGCCAGCAATTTCGCCGAGAGACGTTCACCGTAAGAGACGATGTCGTCTTGCAAGGGCGGGCGCGGTTCCCCGGCCGCGGCGACGCGCCGCAACAGTTCACCGAGTTCACGCCGCGCGAGTTCGACTTCGAGGAACAACTCGTCGCGCCCGCCCGCCGGTAAGGTGCGCGCGACGAGCGTGTGGCGTTCGAAGTGTTCTTCGAGCGTGCGGAGCGCGCCGTCCGCGTCGCCCGCCGTGGCGGCCGTCTCGACGCTCGCCAGGAGCGCGTCCGTCATGCGGCTCATCGCGGAGACGACGACGACGATGGGCATCTCCCCGGCGCGCGCGCCGACGATCCGCGCCACGCGCGCGAACGCACGCGCGTCCTCGACCGACGTGCCGCCGAACTTCATCACGGTTGGTTGTTCAGCCACTAACCCTCACCCACCCGGCGCGCGCCTACAGAGAACGCGTGCGCCGGAAGACGACCTGAAATTTTATATCGCTGTGACAG
>DASQNL010000154.1:0-2955 GCA_035644995.1 Pyrinomonadaceae bacterium
GACGAGATGGACGCGCACGCGCGCGTCGAGCGCGTCGTCTTCGGCGATGATCTGGAAGGCGAACGCCTGCATGGCGTCGCCCGCGAGGATGGCCGTCGCCTCGCCGAACTTGACGTGGCAGGTGGGACGCCCGCGCCGCAGTTGGTCGTCGTCCATCGAGGGCAGGTCGTCGTGAACGAGCGAGTAGGTGTGGAGGAGTTCAAAGGCGCAGGCCGTGTTGATGAGAAGGTCGGGGGGCGCGCCGAACGCCTCGCCCGTGGCGAGCACGAGCGCGGGGCGCAGCCGCTTGCCGCCCGCGAAGAGACTCCAACGGATGGCCGCGTGCACCGCCACCGGCTCGACGCCTTCGGCCGGCACGAGCGCGTCGAGCCGGGCATCGACCAGCGCGCGCGCGCGCTCAAGATAAGCGCGCGCGGCTTCCACGTCCGCCGTCTCCGCGGCGCGCGCGCCGAGGTCGGGAGCCGTGTCAGAAGACGCTCTCATCGTCCTCCGCTTCCGCCTCCTCGCCCATCGCCGGGGCGTCGAACTCCGCGCCGCCGAGCGCGCCGACAATGCTCGTGCGCCCATCGCCGCCGCCATCGCGCTGCAACAGCACCTCGATGCGCCGCTCCGCCTCCTGCAAACGCTCCTGACACTCGCGCGAAAGCCGCACGCCCCGCTCGAACAATTCCAGACTCTTCTCCAAAGGCAACTCGCCGCGCTCCAACTCGCGCACGATCTTCTCCAACGCCGCCAAAGACGATTCGAAATTCTGCTGCTGCGCTTCCGCTTTCTTCATTTTCATTTTAACGAGACACTCGCTTCACTTCCCCAAAGTAAAAGCCGTCGGTTGTCAGTTGTCCGTAGTCAGTTGTCAGTTGTCCGTGGTCAGTTGTCAGTTGTTCAGTACGATCTTCAGCAACTCGTGTGGTGATCACGTGCAACTGACAACTGACTACGGACAACTGACCACGGACAACTGACCACGGACAACTGACCACGGACAACTGACAAAGAACTTTCTTCCAGTTCATCTCCCCATCATCGGGAACGTCCGCGCCACCTGCTCGGCCACGCGCGCCGCCAGATCGTCGCTCTTGACGGAGATGATCTTCCACTCCGGCCGCCCTTCGCCGCCGCCGCCGCCCCTCAGCCCGAACTCGACCGGGCGTTCGTTGACCTGATACGTCATGATCGCCGCCCGGTTGTCGCCCTCGACGGTCGTCTTCGCCTCGCCCGCGCGCGACAACGCAAAAGCGCGCACGAAGAACGGGTAAGCGCGCGCGCCGCTCGTCTCGGCGAGCCGTTTCGTCTCGGCCATCAACACGCCGCGCACCTGTTCGCGCACGCCGGGCAGCCACACCTGCGCGTTCTGCGCGATCTGCCGGCGCACCTGCGGCGGGATGTCCAGCGAATTGTCGTTGCCGCGCACGCGCTCGATCACCTGCGGCACGACGCTGCGGCTCACGCCCTCGACATCGACCAACTCCTCGAACGCCGTCTGGTCGTCCGCCTCCGCCGCCTCGGCCGCGAGCGCGAGCGTGTAGGCCGGGCTGCTCTTGAAACTCTGCCACCACCACCAACCCGACAGGCACAGCAGGAGCGCGACGGCCGCCAGCGCGATGCCCGCCACGGACAACACCCGCCGCCTGCGCCCCTGCGCGCGGCGGGCGCGAAACTTCCCCTGCCAACGCGCGACGGCCGCGCCCCTCTCTTCCGGCTGCGGCTGCTGCCCGACGTTGACGACGATGCGGCTGCGCCGACTCTTCTTCGCCTTTTCTCCCGGCACGGTGGACATCAGTTATCGCCCTCCATTCCTTCGACCCGGCATTCCAGCGCGCCCTCGGCCAGACGCACCCGCAACTGCTCGCCGACGCGCACCCGTTTGTTCGAGCGCACCACGCGCCCGCGCGCGTCCTGCACGAGCGCGTAACCGCGCCCGAGCACGCCGAGCGGCGACAGCGCATCGAGCGAAGCGACCGCCACTTCGAGTTGCGCCCGCGCATCATCCAGCCGCGCCCCGAAGTTCGCATCCAGCGCGGCGCGCGTCACGGCCAATCGCACGCGCCCCTCGCTCGTGCGCGTTGCCGCGCGTGTGGGCGACAGCCGTTGCGTCACCGCTTCCAACTTTCGCCGCGCGCGCTCTCGCGCCCGCGCCATCGAGGTTTCCAGCCGCCGTGTGAGTTCGTTCGTTTCGCGCCCCGCTTCGCGCAGCCGTTCGCGCACTTCGTCGAAGCCTTCCGAACTGACCGCCTCGCGCACGCGCTCGCGCTCGATGAGCAGGCGATACTCGACCGCGCGCATGAGGTCGCGCGTGAGCGTCAGCACGACGGCCGTCATCTCGTCCTCGCGCGCCGCCACCAGTTCGGCCGCCGCCGAGGGAGTGGCCGCGCGCACGTCCGCCGCGAAGTCCGCGATGGTGAAATCCGTCTCGTGCCCGACCGCCGAGATCACGGGAATCCGCGACGCGCGAATGGCGCGCGCCACCTCTTCCTCGTTGAACGCCCACAAGTCCTCGCTCGAACCGCCCCCGCGCCCCACGATGATCGCGTCGATCAAATCCGCCGTGCGCCCCTCGCGCCGCGCCCGCTCGTGATGTTCGTTCAAAGACCTGATCGCGCGCGCGATCTCCGCACCCGCGCCCGCGCCCTGCACGCGCGTCGGCGCGACGAGGACGTTGACGGTGCGCGTGCGGCGCGTGATGACGTGGATGATGTCGCGGATGGCCGCGCCCGTCGGCGACGTGACGACGCCGACCCTTCGCGGCAAAAGCGGCAGCGGCCGTTTCAACTCTTCCGCGAACAACCCTTCGGCCGCGAGCCGGTCGCGCATCTGCTCGAACGCCACGCGCAGCGCGCCCGCGCCGACGGGGTCGAGGCCTTCGACGAGCAACTCGTATTCGCCGCGCGGCTCGTAGACGGTGATGCGTCCGCGCGCGCGCACCTGCAAACCGTCCGACGGGCGAAAACGTATGCG
>DASQNL010000155.1:0-18268 GCA_035644995.1 Pyrinomonadaceae bacterium
GTCGCGGGAAATGCCCGATGGAGATCATCGGGGCAGCCATGCGTAAGCTCGTCCACATTGCTTACGGTGTGCTTAAAAGCGGAAGACCCTTTGACCCGGAGATGTCTAAAACTGCTTGACAGCCAAGACGGTATCTAACGCATCTTGTGCCGCAGGCTACAGCCTAACTCCATCATAGAGCGTGAAAAGCTGCACCATGTGGTCTAACTCCGCAATAAAGAGCCAAAGGCCGAAGGGTGAGGCCTAACATGCCTAAATGTGTGGATAAAGACGCTTCCTAGCCTCACAGCTTAACAAAATCCCGCATGCTTTAGAGCTGGCAAAAAGACATAATAGCGATTAGCAGACCCAAGCCAAGTCTCGCCTCTGCCCATTCGACGGCCGCTCGCGATTCCCTACTCTGCTATACTCGCCATGTCAAAAAACTGTAGTTTATTGACACCCGCCTGGGGCTATATGATGGTCGGCTCGAAGTAGCACCATTTGAAAGAGGACTTATTTTGCTTCGAGAGTATGATTCCAAGAGAATGTTGGATGAGCTGACGGGCGGATTATAGTCGGAGAAGCAATTCCTGCCGCACTGCCCTACCGGCTGAGCAGCAATCAGACT
Organism: Pyrinomonadaceae bacterium; assembly: GCA_035644995.1. Classification (GTDB taxonomy): domain Bacteria; phylum Acidobacteriota; class Blastocatellia; order Pyrinomonadales; family Pyrinomonadaceae; genus JAIVJZ01. Next base: position 611 of record DASQNL010000155.1, read on the forward strand.
CATATTCCTTCTGAAATTAAGGGCGATGCGAGGCGTAGCTTCAGTTCGTTAAAGAGAGTACCGCCGCGTAAACTCCCTGCACGACCATCGCCATTCTCTGATAGTCGAGAGTGTCGTGTGTGTCTGCGGAAGTATGATAATGGGGATTCCGGTAGAAAGCCGTATCGGTGATCATCAGCGCGTCGTAACCTTCATTCCAGTAGTTGAGGTGGTCGGAGAAGTCTACGCCGGGAATCGACCGGGGGGCGTTGATCGAAGAGACCGCGAGCGGCGACGCCGCCATCATCGCTTTCTTCACGCGCCGTACCAGATGTCCCTGATCTATTTTCCCGATGACGGCGATAAAATTTCCACGCGATGGATAAAAGGCTTTAAGGACGGAGACGGGATACTGTTGGCTGTCGGGTTGGTCGCTGAAGTAGCCGATCATCTCCAGCGAGAGCATCGCGCGCACGGCGAAGCCCCCTGATTTAAGTGAAGCGGCGTGGACGGCGCTGCCCATCAAAGGGGAGCGGAAGTAGGGTGGCTCTTCCAGAGCGAAAGCGACCAACTCGATTCGCGCCGCGGGAGGCGTTCTGCCGAGCAGGTAGGCCAACTCGATCAGCCCTGCGACGCCGCTCGCATTATCGTCCGCACCGGGGAGCGCGCCGGCCGTGTCATAGTGCGCCCCGACCACGATCATCTCATTTGTCCGCGGGCCGAATGAGGCGATCACATTGCGGTAAGTTTGCCCCCGCGACGTGAAAGGCTGCTCCGACACGACGGCATTCGCACGCTCAAACTCCTTCCGCAGATAAGCGGCGACGCGACCGAGATTTTCGGGATGCCCCTCATCGCGCGGGGCGAAAGTCTCGGAAAGCATTCGCACATGCGCTTCGAGCCGCGCGACATCTACGGGCGGCCTGCTGCTGTTATCGCCCGGCGAGCCGGGGAACATAACCGGCTGTGTGACGGCAAACCACGCGCCTGCCAGCAAACCCGCGAATCCTAACATGACTAACAGCAACAGCATGGCGGGGCGTTTGCGCCTTTCAGGAGTATTTCGCAAAGTTGAAATCGGGCTTCCCATCGTTGCGTCTGGAAAAAGGTTTGACGGCCGCTTAGCGCTTTGCCCGCGACATTTAGTTCACTTGAGCGGTTCGACGGCGCGAGTCACATCGAGGTGGATGACGGCGTCGAACTGCTTCGACAGTCGCGCCTCGAAGTAGTGGCTCCGCCGCTCGGACTGGGGAAGATAAATGACACCGATAGCCCGCTCAAGGTGCGGCTCTGCGAGCGCGTCGGCTACCGCGCCGCCCCCTCGAAGTATTAACAGGAAATTGGGCACGCCCGTTTGATGAAAGAGACCGGAATAGCTTTCCGCGAGCGCGGGGCGCACCTTCATCTTTCGTCCCTGTGCTCCCCACCCGGAGGCCGCCAGCACCTCGCCCGTATAGGTCGTAAACCCGACGAGGACGGCCGCCCCGTCTTGGAATTTCCGCATGAGGTGACCGACGTTTAACTCACCCCTCTCACCCATTTCCGTCATACGCGCGTCGCCCTGATGTGTGTTGTGCGCCCAGACGACCACCTTCGCCTTCTCTCCCCGCACGGCCTCCTCGTAGCGGCTGATCTCTTGCAGCGTCTCCGCCATGTGGCTGTCGCGCAAATTCCAGGTGTTAAAGCCGCCCTCATAACTCAGGCGATAGTATGCCTCCGCGTTCTTCACCACGCGTGCGTTTTGGTAGGCCGAGAATAGATCGTCGGCGCGTTCCCGCTTCGGGCGAGCGCGCCAGGCAGACATGCGCTGCTCCATCTCCTGAAACAGCGCCACGGCGTCTTTCTCGCACGACCTACGCACCCCGCTCGCCACGTCAGAGCCGTAACGTTCAGGCGTGTCGCCGTAATAGCGGAAACACTCCGTGCGTTGCCGCGCCCGCGAGCGCGCCGCCGGGTCGACGCGCGTCAGGTATTCGACCACGGCCTTTGACGAGTCGGAGGGGCTGTACAAGTCCATGCCGTAAACGCCGACCCGCGGGGCGTCTTGAGGACGCGAATCGTTATGAGAGCGGAGTTGCGTGACCAGGTCGAGGAACTCGCGGTTGCGCCACATCCACTGCGGGAAGCGCGTGAAGCCTGAAAGCGACTTCTCGGCGTTCGCGTCCGTGCCGCGCCCGCGAACGTATTCATTGACGCGATAAGCATCCGGCCAATCGGCTTCCAGCACGAGGGCGTCGAAGCCTTTCTCCTCGACGAGGCGGCGCGTAATACGCGCCCGCTCGCGGTAAAACTCGTGCGTGCCGTGGGTGGCTTCTCCGAGCAGGACGAAACGCGCATCTCGGACTAAATTCATCAGCGCATCGTAGTCGCCCTTATCGCCTTTGAGCGGAATGGCCGATTTCCGTACCAGCGCAGAAACCGAGGCGTCGCCATCACCGGGCGCGGCTGAACGCTGTGCGCTGCCACGCCCTTGTTGGTTTTCAAGACCGGGCAAGCAGCCGTGTGTCATTAAGCAGACAAACAGCATTGGCCGCAGCAGCCCTAGAAGAATGCACTGACCCATAAAACCTCCGTTATACCAGACATCGAGGAACGCTTTGGAGGGGGTAGACGCGCGCTCCCCGGAGCACGCGTCTACCTTCACTTCTTCGACATTGAAACTGTTAGGGGAGGTTAAATATATTGCACCGCCGGAAAATGATCTGTACTAAGTCGTACTGTCAAGTGATGTATTAGCAGGAGTGTCTAAATCGTAGCTGTAAGGTGCGCAGGGTAGCGTGGATACTTGCCCTTCCTTAGTGGCCGTGCATTGTAACAACGCACGAACAGGTCAACGGCGCGTCCTAACGCTTCATGGCAGCGCGAGAAGCACCGTGAGCGGCGACCTAAGCGGGCGTGGTAATGCCGCAGGCCGGCATTGACGGCCTCGACCGGGGAGGTCTGGCTCTTGTTATCCATGCTCGTATGACCGCCCCACCAGCACGACTCACGGTAAGTATTGAAGGCGTCAGAGTAGTAGTTCCGAGCGGGCGGCGCGGCATCCACCACCGCCTGCATCACTTCCGGCGTCCGCGCCTCGCAGACCGCCCACGAGACGACGCTGCGTGATGCCCGCTCGTGGCATTGACTCATGCACACAGCTTATCATTAGCGGCTATGGTTTGGGCGCTCCCTCTAAAGATTGCCATTCGGACGAAATATATATATCTTCTAGCGAGCGTTCTAGTTCCTCATATTTTTATTCCGGTGCCTCTCGTTCACTTTGGCAGAGACCACCCAAACGACCCCCGCCAACTCAGGAGTCATTTACAATGGGCGATAACTCAAAAGATGAACGCGAAAAGGGCGCGCCGGTAGAGGACTTACACACCAGCCGCCGTCGATTTTTAAAACAGGCTGCCACGGCGAGCATTGCTATTGCCATCTCCTCAGAAATCACTCCGGTTCGAGGAGCGGAAGCCGTCTCGGCTGCGAAAATTTATGGCTATCCGGCGCGCCCGAGTGTCCTACCGGGCGAAACTTTAAAGCTCCATTTTTTAACCAATAAAAGTTTTCTTCGCGTGCGCATCTACAGGCAAGGCCTGAACTCGCAGCAAGAACCGGCGCTCGTTTACGCGGGGTTGGATACAGGCTGGCGGCCAATGACTCATCCGACCGTGGATAATCGCAACATAAATCCGACCGAAAATTTTGTACCGAAGAATGCGCAGGTCGATGTGACAACGGATTGGGAGTGGCCTTCCATCACTGTGAACATTCCTGCCCATTGGCGATCCGGCGCATATATCGCCCTGCTCTTTGCCGCCGATAGTGATCAGGGTTCCGGCAATCCGCCGGGCAGCGAAAATCCACAGCCTGACGGGAGGTCAGGTAAAGCACTCTTCGTGGTGAAGAATGCGAATCCCGGAACCTCAACCAATATTCTCTATAAGTTGGCTTTGACCACGTATCATGCCTATAGCGAAGGTGTGGATACGGATGGCTATAAGTCCAGTATGTATTCATTTCAGAGATACGTAACAAGCAGTTCCGGAATCAAAGGTTTTAAGGTCACGATGTTGCGCCCCGGCGGAGGCACGGGAGCGCCTATATTGGGGGGGATTGATGTTAATAATGAGCTCACCCCGCTGAACAGTTTCGCCCATTGGGATCCGTTCATGATCGCCTGGCTTGAGCGGAATAACTATGAGGTAGATTACTGCACGGATTTGGACATACACCTTGAGGGCTCGCTGCTCAAAAAGTACGGATTATTGCTGAGTGTGGGGCATGACGAGTATTGGAGTCAGGCGATGCGTGACAATGTAGAGGCGTTCGTGCATCAGGGCGGCAATGTCTCATTCTTCAGCGGCAACACCTGTTTTTGGAGAATCCACTTTACAGACATGCAGGATGGTATCCCTACGGCCTTCATCTGCGATAAGACCTGCACCGCAGCGCCGCCGGATTGCACTAGAGGGGGTTACGAGGGAAATGATGTGTGGTGGCGCACGGGACAGCCGGAGAATACGCTGACCGGCGTCAGCTTGCGCAATGCCGGCGACTCGGCGGGCCCACCAAACCCCAAAGGCGGCCATACGGTTCAGCATGCCAATTCCCCCGACGACTCGTGGGTGTACGCAGGAACCGGCTTGAGTAACGGCGACGTGTTCGGCGCGACGGAGGGGTTGGTGGCCTATGAGTGCGACGGGGCGGAGTTTAGAGAAGAGGCGGGAGTCAAAGTGCCGACCACGAGGGACGGGACGCCCGCCAATTTCGTGATCTTAGGTTACTACCTGTTGACAGGGGGATGGATGTACTACCCCAGAGAGCCGGTGCTGGTTAGTGAGCATGCGGCCACCATGGGGTACTACACCAGCATCGGCACCGTCTTCACCGGCGCCACCACTGACTGGTCGAGAGTTCTGCATAGCAACAACGCACCCGTCAACAAGATCACCGACAATGTTATAGACGGCCTGACATCCCGTCTGAAAGCCGTGGCGGCGGTAAAACTCGGCAACTCAAACAAAGCAGACATCGTGTTTCAGAATCAGAGCAACGCGCAGCCGGTTGTGTGGTACATGAACGGTGCGACACCGGCGCGGAGCGGCTATACCTTCCATCGCCAAGAATTGCATTGGTCGCTGAGGGCGGTGGCCGACTTCAACGGAGACGGTAAGCCTGATTTTATCTTCTTTAATCCTACCACCGGCCAGACGGCTATCTGGTATATGGATGATCTTAAAATCATCACCGGCCAATACGTAAGTAAGTCGCAAGATATGCCCTGGTCGCTTGTCGCGGCGGCCTCTTTCAATAATGACGGCAGCCCTGATTTAATGTTCTACAACCCTTCGGCACGCCAGATTGCTATCTGGTATATGAGCGGTTCCGTCTATAACGGCCATGCGTTAATTGATAAGCAACCGGAAGAGGGCTGGACGCCTATCGCGGCAGCCGACTTTAACAATGATGGTCACACTGACATTATTCTTCAACATCACGACGGACGCATGGTTATCTGGTACCTGAGTGGAACCGGTTTTGTCAGCAGTGTGGACGTGCCGCTGCCTCCGGACTCGTCATGGAAACTTGTGGCCGCCGCTGATTTTGTCGGTGCGAGTGGGTCTGACCTGCTCTTTCAACAAGCCGTAACTAACCAGATGATGATCTGGGAAATGAGCTACGATCAAACAAGCGCTACCCGGATAACACAGCATCCGGTCGGGCCGGTTCCGACGCGGGGGCGAACGCCCAAACCGACTAATCTCATCGCCCGCGCGAAATCCGCTACGCAGGTTGAAATTTCATGGACGCTTCCCCAACAGGACTTGCTGGCCGACCGCGGCTTGTCGGTCGTCCGATACGAGGTCGAGAGAACTTCCAGTATTAATGAGCCTTTCGTGCGCCTGACGCCGGATCAAACATCCCCCCCCTTTTATGACAATAACGCCTTGCCCGGCAAGTCTTACCTCTACCGCGTGCGAGCCGTCTTCTCTGAGAACAACAAGTCTGCCTATAGCAACACAGATATGGCGACGACCATCTTGTTTGGCGAACTCAAACCTCGCGAAACAATTATCGCAGCTTCCCACCTGATAGAACTGCGCAATGCCGTCAATGCCGTGCGGACGCTTGCGGCTCTAGCGCCCGCAGTTTGGACACATCCCGACCCCTCGCCGCTACCCCCGCGCCGACCGCTCTACTTTAAAGACGTGGAGGATTTGCGGATTTGGCTCGACGAAGCTCTCCGTGTCCTGGGGTTGTTCACACCGTATTCGCCGACGCCCCTACTGGCGCAGGGTGCGCCTGTCAGCGCAGAGCACTTTGAGCAGATACGAGCGCGTGTGCGCTGAAACGGAGCCGACTTGCTGAATCACCACAGCAGGGATGATCAACTATTGAGCGAGGAGAAACAGATGCGCACGATGAAATCACCGCAAAGAAAATACTCGACGTTATTAATGACAGCCATACTCCTGCTCGCCTGTTCGCTGTGGCGGCCTCTCGAAGTCGAGGCTCAGGGCGGATGGACAAACAACGGCAGCAACATCACCAATGTGACTGACAGCACCAAGGTGGGTAATAGCGGCAATGTGGGCGTCGGAGCGCAGACTCCGATAGCGCCTCTGCACATCTTCACGATCAATGCCAACCCCGGATTGGTGATTGAGGGGGGAGCCGCGGTCTCCCCTACTCTGGAGTTTCGCGACGGTGCCACCAGTCAGAACAGGTGGAGGATGGGGTCTGGAATGGTAAGTCAGACCGATGGCATGTTCGGCATCCTAGACCTGAAAAAATCGTATCCATCGTTATATCGCCTGGTCATCAATCCTGAGGGCTTTGTGGGCATCAGAACACATGACCCCCAATACCGCCTCGACGTGCAGGAGGGGCAGATTAACGCCTCCGATGGCTTATGTATCGCAAATGTCTGTAAGACCAACTGGTCTCAGGTTGGCGGCAGCGGCTGGACAGATTCGGGTACAAGCGTCACTCTGACCAACCAGTCTGCTAAAGTTGGCATTGGCAAGTCTCCTTCGCCCGAATATACGCTTGACGTGGAGGGCGACTTGAATGCGACCGGCACGATTACGGGAAACAACGTCGTCGCCAAATATCAGGACATAGCCGAGTGGGTTCCTTCGATTCAGCAACTCGATGCCGGCTCGGTCGTCGTGCTCGACACCGAGCGCTCCAACCACGTGCTTGCTTCCTCTCACCCTTACGACACGAAAGTCGCGGGAGTAGTTTCGGCCATGCCGGGGATAGCCTTGGGGGAAAAAGGTCGGAGCAAGTTGCTCGTTGCGACGACGGGACGGGTTAAAGTTAGGATAGATGCCACGCGCGCACCCATTAAAATCGGCGACCTGCTGGTCACGAGTGATGTGCCGGGAATGGCGATGAAGTCAGAGCCGATGAACCTCGGCGGCAGGAAAATCCATGCCCCCGGGACGATCATTGGCAAGGCTCTTGAGCCGCTAGCTAAGGGTGTGGGCGAGATACTGGTTCTGCTCAGCCTTCAGTAAGAGCGCCGGTCATGATTCAGAATTTATGATAGAGATGATTTCCGGGATGAAAGAATAACTTGATCACGGCCTCATCCATTTCATCGCTCATGGAAAAGCAGATAGTTCGACGCTGCCACCGCTTCAGGCGGGTACGAATGGTTAAATTGTTGCGCTCAATGGTCAGGCGATTTCTTCAAAGCACACACTTCAAAGAATAGCCTGTTCGAGCCAACGTCATAAATTCTCAATCACTACCATCTTTTCAGTAGCACCATGCTGTTCTATGGCTCTGGTGAAGAATCGTAAGGAACACTCCCACGGCAGTAAATATCAGAGGCGTGAGCGCTATTGCCAAGAACTGAAACATTTTGTCCATCCGCAAGAATTGATGCCTAACGCCCGGCATCACCCACCGCGCACATACTTCGATTTGAGGGCGTCTCAAGCGTAAAGGCTGCGCTATTCGCGGTCGGATGTATGGCGTTATTAGGTGCGCCGTGGTTTGAAAATTCATGGCGGAAAATTCATTCGCCGTAGCAAATCCTGAAAACGCGCGTCCGCGCGAAAGTCATCCCAGTATGGAGCAGCATTGAGATAAACTAATGAGCCGTCGCGCACGTCGTATGCTTGGTTCAGCAGAGCCAGCGCACGATTTTTGTCACCGGCGTTTGCGTAAAGTCGGGCTAAATTGAAGGGCGTGATGTGGCGGCTCTTTACGTCTTCAAGCGCGAACTCGATCTCCTTCTCCCACACCGACCTGAATCCCGCTTGGGCATAAGCAGTCTTGAGCGCCGCGAGCCTTTCCGCACTCGCACCCGTCAGCGCGTCAACCTTTAAATGTGCCGCGAAGGCTTCGTCCTTCATTCCTTTCATCGAATAGACAAGTTCGAGAAAGGCGTGCGTCGGCGCGGAACTCTGATCCATTTCGAGCGTCTGGCGCAGTTCGGCCAGCGACTCATCGTAGCGACGCGCGAAATACAGAATCCGGCCTACGTTCCAGTTGATTAAAAGAGAAAAAGGGTCGAGTTCGCGCGCCCGGCGGATTTCCGCCAGAGCTTCGTCGAAGCGTTTCATCGCCATCAAATAATCGGCATACCAGTGGTGCGCTTGTGCGTTATTGGGGTTGAGCGCAATGGCTTGCTTGAACCCGTCTTCGGCTCCGCGCCAATCCCAGTCGAAGCGATATTTGATCCACGCCATCGAAGTGTGAGCTTCGCCCAGACCCGGATCAATATCCAATGCTTTCCGCGCCGCCGCCCTCGCCTTCGGTATCGCTTCGCGCGGCGACAACGATGCGTCATGAGTAGTTCCCAGAATCGTATAAGCGTCCGCGATTCCCGCGTAGCCGAGAGCGAAATTCGGGTCGTGATTAACGGCCTGCTCGAAATACTCAATGCTTTTCTGTTGCCCCCCGCGCGTGCCGCTGTTCAGAAAAAAGCGGCCTTTCAGATAAAGCTGGTAGGCTTCCGAACTTCGCGTATAATTCTTCGCTATTTGATCTTGCTCCGCGCCCGTCAGTTTCGCACGCACTTTGCTCGAAACATCTCTGGCAATTTCGCCTTGCAGCGCGACGAGGTCAGTCTGTTTCCGACTGTATTGCTCCTTCCAGATGACGTTTTCAGTTTTCCCGTCAACCACCTCTAAATTCAGAATCAGTTGGTCGCCGCGCTGCAAGACTCTGCCCGTCAAGATGGCCTGCACGTTTAACTCTCGCGCAATCTTTTGCACATCGGTCTCTTTACCTTTGTAGCGAAACACGGACGAGCGGGCTTTCACATTCAACTTCGGAATCTGCGACAGACTGCCGATCAAGGATTCGGTCATGCCGTCCGACAGGTATTCGTTATCGGCATTGCCGCTCTCATTTTGAAAAGGCAGCACGGCGATTGACTCGATCTGTTTGGTGTCTGCCGAGCGGCTTGAGAAAAACCAAAAGGCCAAACCAACTATCATGAATATCAACGCCGCCGCGGCGACGGCGACGCCGCGCCGACGACGTTTAAACCCGCTCCCCTGAGATTTCACGCCGGAGGTGGTGGGTTCGTTGTTCGCGTCGGCCGTCTGTAAGTCGCTTGCGGCGTTGGTCGGCGAAGTGATGTCTTGAGCCTGTGCGGTTCCACCCTGAAGGAGATTCGTCGGGAGGGCTTCGCCGGTGGGTGCGGCGGGAAGAATTAAAGTGTCTGATGATTCCGCGGGAACTGAGCCGCTGACCTGAAGAAACGCGCCATCGTGACGGCAGAACTTGAGTGTCTCGTCCGTGTACGTCTGATGGCATTGGGGGCAGCGTTTCATAGGCGAGATAAATTATCACGGTGAGCCTCAAAGCACATACGACCTCTCATCCAATTTCCGTGTCGATAGCGCGAGCGCATAACGCCCGGCATCTCCCGCCGCGCACTCAACCTCGATACGGCCAAGTCATGCGGATGAGAGATGCATCTTTCGCGGTCTGATGCATGCCGTTGCTATGATTCGGCGCTGCGTCTGAAACTCACCCGCAGCAACAAAGACATCATCCATAAAAATAGGAAAGCATTGATAATTTGCGGCACTTTGCGTAACCACAAGTTTGTGAATATGAGCCGGTCAATTAGCGGCAGTGACAAGCCATCCCTGCTCAGTTGCATTTGAATCGGCAATTGAATGGCGACAGTTGAAATCCAAACAATAAGTTGAAGCACGACGGCAAGCCGGATTGCCCACCGGGGGATAGGAACCGGCCTAAAGCGCAGAAGAAGAACTGTCAACAAGGTGGCGATGAGCAGCGGAATTACCATGTAGCCTATGACCAGTGGGCTGAGAGCTTGGTGATATGCAAGGAACTCGTTCGCCCCGATCAGACGCCACGTCGGGTAGTTGACGAAGCTCTCCACAAAGGATGCGCCCAGGCCATAGAACACTAGAGTGAACGAGATCAAGAAAAGCCAAATGGAGGTTTTGGTTGAGGTCTGCATTTTCGTCATTCCTAAACTCGAAGTAGCATGACGCCCGTCATCACCCGCCGCGCCGGGACATGGAATTGAAGCAAGTCTCGCGCACGACAGCTGCGCCTTTCGCGGGCGGGTGCATATCGTTGTCGGGTTTTGTCCCGGCTACTCAGAGCTGCCGCCGGAACGCAACTCGTACCGGATTTCCACCAACTCCGCGCGTCTGCCCGTGCTTTTAATCTCTTCAGCCATTTCGGGCGTATAAGGAATATGCTCGGCGTGCGCCAGCCTGCCGAACCGGAATAGCCTGTCGAGCAGCCTGATCGGAAGCGGCAGGCGAGGCCACACAAGAATATATTTCCCCTCCATAGGCTGCGCCCCTTCGGGGACAGGCTTCCCCTGCCATTCGAGGAAATGATTCACCCCGTAGCCGCTCAACTTACATAACTGATAATAGACCTCGAAGGCGAGGAATAACCTGAGTTGCCGGGCACGACTCTTCCGGCTCCCGAAACTCATCCTCCATTTCAGCCACTCGATTCTGCCCATAACAACCTTCTATCCCCAAAGAAATCTAAAGCCCCGGCTAAGCTGCCCGCCGCCGCATTCAACTTACGTTAGATGACGATGTCGGCGGCGGATCAGCTTGAGCGACCTGTCGGGCGGCGGATTGAGTTTATCCCAAAGCTCGCACTAGCGACCGACACCGGGAGTGCGGCCAATCAGGAAGAAGAGGAGCCAAATCGCTAGAGCAATGGCGATCATGAGTGAGAGCCCGAAGCCGCAGCCCAAAGCTACAGAGCCACTGGCGCGACCCGGCTCGGTCTCTCGCCTGGCGACCCGATATTCCGTAATAAAAAACCAGGCCAACACCGGCATGGTCAAAATTCCCCCAACGGTCTCGCCGACCTCGGCGTTACTGAAACGCATCTCGACATACTTCATGACGACATAAAGGAGGACAAGAAGCACGGTCGTTGGCGCATGGAAGTAGCATTGGAGGGCAAAGTGCCGGCGAAGCGAGTTTCTGGAGACGCCTTCACGCCGCACCAAAACCGACGCGAGGGCAAATCCCAGCGGCGGGCCAAGCAACATCAAGATAGCGGTGGCGAGCCGCTCTTCCCAGCTATCTCCATACAGCGCCAATGCCTGTTTGTCCCCACGCGCGAGGGCAATGACCAAGGAAGCCGGCGCGACTAGAATCCAGCAGAGCACCGGGGAAAGATATTCATCGTTCCTCTCTTCCGGAGAGATCGTCTGCATGCGGTCGAAGTATCTTGCCAGTTTGACCGGGGTGAAAACGGCGGCGAAGAGGGTTCGTGGAAGCAGAATGAACCAGAGAGCGATCTCCACCACAAGGTCTTCCAGGCTGTTTAAGAGTTTAAGAAGGTTCATAGCCTCGATTGGAAGTAGTCGCGCCTGACCGCGAGCGCAAGTTACCGTGCTATTTCAGAGGCATTCGATTCGCCCTTTTCGGTGCGCCGGGCGAGCAGCGCCCGGACTGAACTTTGAGGACGCATCATGAGAGCCATTCTATCGAGGCGTCATCTCCAATAACTTGTCGGGCGCGGCGTAAGATGTCAATGTGTGGCTCTTTGGCGGAGATGACATCAACGATATGATTCAAGCAATTGATTCCGTAATGATTCAACTTGCCGGGGTAATCGTCTGAGGCGAACGTCGCCACCCGGACGTAATCCAGAAAGCGCGACTTTGTATAGACGCAAAACTGTCGCCCCTCGAACTCTTCTGACTCATCCTGCACGACGAAAGACTCATTCCTGACGGAATAAGCCACGTAGTTGCCGAACACGACTTCGTAAGCGAAGCAATACTTATCGGAGATGATAGACCTTGCCCCCGCCAAGGTAACATCCCCGATTTTCATATCCTCCGGCTCCCCACTCGCCCGCGCTTCTTCGATCACAAGCCGCAGCACATTGTCCTCCGGCTCACCAATATCGGTGAGATAAAGATATTCGTGCTGGTCAATCCGCTCGATTAGATTCATAAAACGCTGACGCCCAACGCCCTGCCTTACCCGCCGCGCCTTCAACCTCGTAATCACTCAAACTACCGTTGAACGGCACGCTGCTCGCGGTCGGGTGCATGTCGTTGTCAGGCCGCGCCGTGCTCGAAGAAGATTTCCACGCTCTAAGGCTTTTTATCCCGACGCTGTTTCCTTCCGACTTTCCATATACCGGCGCATTGCCGTCACCCTTTCCTCAGCATTGGGTATTAGCAACACCACCGGTTCGAGATGCTTTAGATACAAATACGGCGGGACGCCGGGCATCTTACGAAGCTCCGCCAGAAACGGCTGAAGCTTGGCGTACACGGCCACATGCTCCGTATTTATGGCATTGAACATCTCAGCGTCGATGGCTTCATAAATGACGAACGCCGCCGCCATGTCCCAGTACGATGCCACCATGCGAAAATCCGCGCTATGTTCGCCTACGAGGACGTTAAGAATGTCCTTCGTGCTTTCGGGGTGGAAGCCTGTGGCAAACCAGTCGCGCGCCTTACGCATGGCCGACTCAGACCGCAGCTCATATAACTTCAAGATGCCCACCATGCTCTCGTGCGGGTTACTCATATAAATCCTCCGTTGGTAAGGATCATTGCACAGAAGGCTATTGCACAATGAAAGCGGTCTAACGCCGGAATTGAGCGGCCGCCCGCACGCGAGCGACAACCTCAAAGAAACTACACAACGTTGACGAGAGGCACGCCGGCGGGCAGCCTACTATAATGACTTGTTCGGTGCGACGTTCGCAGTAAAATGTTGGATTCCCGATTCGCTTCTTAATCTTGAACTGCCCTTTGTTAGAAAAGCTGTAAGCCGTTTTCTACAAATAAGCCCGTGAAGGCACAAATATTCACAACAATATGGCCGGCAATACAATGGCGAATAGTGTTCAACTTAAATGAAACGTAACTCCACAACAAACCCATCAATAGCGCGCCGCCGACCAGGGCGAAGGCTCCGCCCTCATATGTCATTCCCTTGATCGCCAAGAATGAAAAGTGCATTAAGGCAAACAACACCGGCGAAACAATCAAGACGGCGTAAAGATTTTCCTTGTACCTTCTCAGATATAACCCTCGCCAGTAGATTTCTTCTACCGTGCCGTTAACAATAGACACAACGAGAATTATTAGACCTGTTTTTAAGGTCAGATTTTTAATGTTGGGGAACAAAGCCACCAAAAAAGCTCCGGCAGCGGGTAAAAAAGCCGCGGTTTTGAACTGTCGAGGGTAACGACATCCGGCGTTGGATGAAACTGTTTTCCCGACGTAAAGGAAATCATCTTTGTTCAGCAGCAGGACGAATAGCGAAACATATATCCAGTAGAAAATACAGCCTATGAAGAACCCGCTTCTTGCGCCAAAATTCGCCGATGCGGTTCCGAAAATGAACAAGTTGAAGGGTAAAACCAAGACCGATGAAATAATGAGAAGCCGGTTTTTTGCCATCGTTTTTATCCGAAACCCGGAACGCCTGACGTGAGCGACCAAAGCACAAATATAAGTGTAGATGGGTAGAGTGATTTTGTTTTCAACACTTGAGCTACTTTTAGGATTAACCACCAAGCGCCGAACGCCGGAGTTGAGGGGCGGCGCACACAACCTCTAAACCACGCGAGTTCTCGATGACAAGCCCGCTAATTAGCCGTCACCTCCGGCGACTTGTGAGCCGCGTCGTCATCCGTAGGGAAGTGATTTGCCTTCACGCAACGTCGGTGCGAGGCAGAGCGTCTGTGTTTTCCGTCTTTGGTTTATTCTTTCGATTGTCATAAGTCCAACCAAGCTTCGTATCTGGAAAATCATGCAGTAAAAGACCGTTGACATGTCTCTTTGCACATCGAACAGAGCCGTCCGGTCGTGCGATACAAGCCGTCGAAAATGAGTATCGAGCCGCTGAATTAGAACCCGAAATCCACATGTGATTGTCCGCTGCGCGGGTGCGAAGTTGAGCTAATGTCAATTCCTGAAAAAGCGGTCTGGGTTTTCCCGAAACGTTGTGGCAGGAATGAAAAATTAGCCGCACGCCCTTTTTTCGATATGCTTCAAATAGATCAGGAAAGCAAGCCTCATAACAGATCAGGAATCCGCACTTTATACCGTTGATGGTGATGACTAGAAAACCGTCTCCGGGCGTATACCAAGCGGACTCACTCGGCGTAAGCTGCCGCTTATCGTATGTGCCAACGATCCGCCCCTTGTTAGAAACGACGTGAATACAGTTCGTCGGTTTTTCTCTGTTCGCAACTTTTCGACACGAACCAAGCACGACCCACAGCCCCAGCTTCCCGGCCAGATCGATAATCTCTTGTGTGTGCCTCTCAAGTTCTTGCCAATTGTCTGTGCACGAAGGCGTGAAGCCGGGACGACCGTAACCTGAGAGAGCAGTTTCAGGAAAATGGACTGCATGAGCCGCAACTGCGGCAGCTTTCATCATAAACCGGCGGATAAACTTCGCATTACCGGCAATGTCACGAGAGACAGGAAATTGGCAGGTTGCGACTCGGAGTTTCATATCAATCAAAAAGCGGTATAACGTTCGGCATCAACCGCCCGCTGTGGCCTCTGAATTTATGAGCGACGCTGACTGCCGGGCGGGTGCCGGCCGTTGTTAGTTGGCCGCGCTCGCGAAGCGGGCTTGAGCGAAATGTAGAACCGCTCCCAGTCCAGCCCCCAGGCACAGCCCGTATACGACCCCCCACAGCAGCATCCCCGGACGCCCGCCGACGGCATCGTTAAGCGTTGAGCCGAGAAAGTAGCCGACGGAGTTGGCGACGAACAGCATGGCCGACAAGTTCAATGCAGAGCGCACCACCCCGAATCCGGCGGCGAGCGCCAAACCCATCAGAAGAGACCCCGCGAGCGACCCGACCCATTCGCCCGTGGCGCCACGCAAGACGTAATATGCGCCGACCCAACCGGCCGCATAAGCTAAAAAAGCCACACCGAAAAGCAGATAGAACCTCGGCAGCCGCCAGCGGCCGACGGTCAAGATACCCATGACTCCGCCGCCCAGCAGGATAAAAAGAGCAGTCCAGGCTAGGTATGCGCCCAACCATCCGAGATGCGTGTACATCCACCTCTCGGCGAAGGCCACCGTGGCGAAAACACATAAACTTACGAGACCAAAACCCAGACCGCCCGTCAGCAAGGAGCGTCCGAGGGATGGGACGGCATCGGTATCCCCCGGTCTGCTGTCCCCTGCCGCAATGTGCCCCACGGCCGATTCAGAACGGTTCATCGTAAGAGAGACCTCCCAACATGTTTTGACGGAAAAGCGAAGAAGATTGCCGCTATGATCGGGAGCTGAACAAAGCCTCAGAGCAGGAGGCATAGTTTATGACTTCGTATGCCCCAGATGAGAGTGAGCGTCGCTTTGTGGTGCGCCGATGCGGTTGCCGATAATCTTGTTGTTGTTCGGCAAGAAATCATCGCTGAGCACATCAAACGACGCGCCGATGTAAATCCCGACTTGAGAGAACTTGAATGAGGGATGTTACCTCAATGACTATTCTTGCAACACTACCTTTTTGCAACACAGCAAAATTATGCGGCGCGGTTGAGTTAATCGAGGTCGAGCAACCACACGTCGGCCTCTTTGATGGAGAGGCCGTAGTAGAGCATGCGGCCGTCGGGCGAGAGGCCGTAGCCGGAGATGCGGTGCGGCGAGGGCGGCAAGATTTCGTGAGTTTTTTTCGTCTCGGTGTTGACGAGGTAGAGCCTGTAGAGGTGTGTGAAGAACAACCTCCGGTTATCTTTGAGCCACACGGGGCTGTAACCGAAGTCCGTGACCCACTCGAATTCGCCGGTCTCGAAATCGTAAATGACGATGCCGGGGGTTTTGCCGTCGGGACTCGACCACCCGCCGAGCTTTCGCCCGTCGGCCGACCATGAGTTCGCCCAGAAATCCTGCAACTTGCGGGGCGTCGGGTCGGACAAGCGGTACGGCGTCTGCTCGTGCCAGGGCTTCCCGACCTCTATGATCGAAGACAACTCGGCATGTCGGTTATAGGCGATACGCGTCCCGTCGGGCGACCAGAAGGGGTAGGCGATGCTCGCCCCTTCGGTGAAGGTCAACTGCCGGAGGTCGCTGCCGTCGGGTCTGATCGTCCACGCTTCGTAGCGTCCGCTGCGGTCGGAATAGAAGACGATGCGCGTTCCGTCGGGCGACCAGCGCGGGCTGCGATCCTTGTAAACGTCGTCCGTCAACTTACGATGCGATTCGCCGCCGTCTTTCCAGACAAGGTAGAGGTCTTCCTGTTTCTCGCCCTGCGAGGAATAGACGAACCACTCGCCGTCCGGTGAGAGGTTCGGCGCGGAGGCGTGTCTGAACCCTTGCGTGACCGCGACCGGCTGCCCCGTGATCGTCTCCTTGTATGGGTTGAAACCGACCTTGAAGATGTTGGTGCTGCTCACCTGATTAACGTAGACCGCGCGCCGCCCGTCGCGCGAGAAGGCGACCTGCTGTGCGTAAACCGACGGCGTGGTGAGAGGTTCGGGCTGCCCCGTCACGCGCCCGGTCTGTTCTTCGAGCGGGATGCGCCAGAGGTTCATGCTGCCGCCCCGGTCGCTGGCGAAGTAGAGAAACTTTCCGTCGGGCGACCAGACCGGGTTCCAATCGAAGGCCGCGTCGTCCGTCACCTGCACGGGGTCGCCCGCGCCGCGTGCCGGGATCGTCCAGAGGTCGCGCTGTCCGCCTTTGTGTTTCCCCCAGTAGGCGCTGCGCGCGCCCGAAGGCGACCAGGCAGGTTGCGCCGCGTCGCCGGTCTTCGCGTCAGTCAGCTCACGTTTCTCGCCCGTCGAGATGTTGACGATCCAGATGTTGCTCGCGCCGAGGCGGCGGACGTTCGGGTCTGTAAAACCCTCCGTCGAGAAGGCGACCTCGCGCCCCTCCGGCGACCACACCGGGAAGTAGCCGAAGTCCGTCAGGCGTCTCACGGACTCGCCCGACGCGCCCATCATGAAGAGGCCGCCCTTCTCTCTTTCGGAGCGAAAGACGACGTGTTCGCCGTCGGGCGAGAAGGCTGGCTGCAAATCGTCGGCGGGCGAGTCGTCGGTCAGGTTGCGCGGGTTTTGGCCGCCGACCCTCTGCCAGTAGATGTCCCAATCGTCGGAGGCGCGCGCGGCGTAGATCACGGCCTTCCCGTCCGGCGAGAGGCTGGGGTAGAGTTCCTGCCCCGGTTGATTCGTGAGCCGTGTGTAGTTGAAGCTGGCGGCGCGCGTCGCGGCCG
>DASQNL010000156.1:0-5178 GCA_035644995.1 Pyrinomonadaceae bacterium
CTCAAGGCGTTGTACGAAGGAACCGCGCCGGAGATCGCCAACGAGATCGATAAAGGCAGCCGCGCCGACGCCGTCGTGCTCACGGGCGGTTGACCGAACGTTTGTCACCGCACGGTCGTGGCGGTTCAACGCGAAATCGAAATGCGCGGCATCCCGACGGTCTTGATCACGGTCAGCCCGGAAGTCTCGGCGCAGATGCGCCCGCCGCGCGCTCTCTACCCGAAGGGATTCAAGATCGGCAATAGCCTCGGACGACCGGGCATGCGCGCGCTCCAACGGCAGGTGCTCTCGGACGCGCTCTCCCTGCTCTCGGAGAACACCCGCCCCGGTCAGGTCGTCACGCGCGAGTATGCCGACTACGGCGAGCAGTACGATCCGCCTACGGTCAAGGCGAAATAGGTTTCAAGTTTCAGGTGTCGAGTTTCAAGACGGAGCGCTCGAAGTTCTTCGTCTCGAACCTGAAACCTGAAACCTGAAACCTGAAACTTTTATGACAATACGAACAATCGGGCTGGTCACGGGCGGCGGCGACGCGCCGGGGTTGAACGCGGTGATTCGCGCGGTGGTGAAGACCGCCGTGACGGAGTACAACTTGCGCGTCGTCGGGATCGAGGACAGTTTCGAGGGGCTGCTCGACGAGCCGCACGTGCGCGAGTTGAGGCCTTCGGACGTGCGCGGCCTGCTGCCGCGCGGCGGCACGATCCTCGGCACACGCAATCGCGGGCATTTCGTCGAACGCGGGGCGGACGGCGACTTCAAGCCCACGCAGGTTTACCGGCAGGCGATTGACAATCTCAAACGGCTCGGCATCGACGCTCTCGTCGTGCTCGGCGGCGAAGGCACGCTCGGCATCGCGGCGGAGTTCGATAAGCTGGGCGTGCCGGTCGTCGGCGTGCCGAAGACCATCGACAACGATCTGGCCTGCACCGAGTTGACCTTCGGCTTCGTCACCGCGCTCGACATTGCGACGGAGGCGCTCGACCGCCTGCACACGACCGCCGACTCGCACGACCGCGTGATGATCCTCGAAGTGATGGGGCGGCACACGGGCTGGATCGCACTCCACTCCGGCATCGCGGGCGGCGCGGACGTGATCCTCATCCCCGAAATCCCTTTCGCGCTCGAAGCCGTGGCGGCGAAAGTGCGGGAACGCGAGCGTTGCGATTCGCAGTTCTCCATCATCGTCGTCGCCGAAGGCGCGCGCGAGGCCGGTGGGCTGGAAATTTATCAGGACACGGGCGACCGCGAACATGCCCCGCGACTCGGCGGCGTCGGTCATCACGTGGCGCGCGAACTCGAACGACTCACCGGCAAAGAGACGCGCTGCGTCGTGCTCGGCCACCTCCAGCGCGGCGGCTCGCCGAACGCCTTCGACCGCATGCTCGCCACCAACTACGGCTCGTGCGCCGTGCGCGCCCTGATGCGCGGCGAGATGGGCAAGATGGTCGCGCTGCACTCGGCCGACATCATCACCGTTCCGCTCGCGAAGGCCGTCGCCAACGCTAAAACCGTCCCGCGCGACAGCCAACTGATCCGCACCGCGCGCGACATCGGCGTCTCCTTCGGCGCGGTTGACGAGGCCGAGCACCACGGCAAGGCCGGTTGTTAAAGATTGGGGTGAAGGTGAAGAAGTAAAGGAAACGGCTCGAACACACGTCGCCGTCGCGGCTGACGCATGTTGTGATCCAAGGCCGACACGTTTCATTATCGTTTTTCGTCTTTGGCTGCTTTTTACCTTTACCCTTTATCCTTTACCCTTTACCCTCTCTTTGTCTATATTCTGACCCCGGAGCGGATTGCCACTGTGACCCAAAACGTAAAAGACCGCCTGCAAGCCGAACTCGACGAACTCGACACCGAACTGCGCGTCCACCTCCCGAAGCAGATCAAGATCGCGAAGGAGTGGGGCGACCTGCGCGAGAACGCCGAATATCACGCCGCGCTCGCGCGCCAGCAGTTCGTGCAGGCGCGCATCGGCCAGTTGCGCCAGCGGCTGCGCGAAATCTCTTCGATTGACATCACCAAAGTGCCGCACGACAAAGCGGCCTACGGCTCGACGCTCCTGCTCTACGACGCCGAGCGCGACGAAGAAGTGACCTACCGCCTCGTCACGCCCGAAGAGAGCGACCCGCAGGCCGGACTCATCTCCACCACCTCGCCCGTCGGCCGTAGCCTCATGGGGCGCGAAGAGGGCGACGAAGTGAAGGTGCATACCCCCAACGGCGCGCGCTCCTTCGAGATTCGCCGTCTCACCACCCTGCACGACGAGTTGAAGGCGAAAGAGGCGGACGCAGCCGACGCCGGCGAGTGAGGCCGCGTGTTTGTGAATGAATCTCTTGCGAGAGGGCTAACGCTTATGCCGGAAGTAAATAATTCCTGCCTCAAATGCAAAGGCGAAACCGAACAAGGATTTGTTCTCGACACGGTGAGCGCTACGGTTCACCATCCCCCTTCATGGATCGAGGGAGTGCCCGAACCGGACTCATTCCTTTCGGTTTATGCGGGCAGGCGAATGAGAACGGTTAATAAAGTGATGCGATGCAAAACGTGCGGATATTTGGAATATTACGCGAGCGGCGAACAGCTCTATGCTTAAAGGTATAAATGTCAAAGTTCATTTCTTAACCCGTTGACCCACATCTCACAAAACGCCGGAGGCGCAAGCCAAAGCGCGTGCGCTTCAACGCGCGGCCGAGAGCCTTACTTTTCTTGACAGATACCAACCCGCATCCCTATCATGCACTGTTTATTTCGGGGGCAGGTGTGTTAAATCGCCTCCGGTCGGTGTTTTAGAAGAAAGGCTGGCAAGAAGTTGTTCGGGGAGAGCATCGGGCGCGGGGCGCAGCGAATCATCAGCGCGATGGTGCGCTGGCTGGCCTATGGGCGCATCAACCCCAACGTGCTGACCGTGATCGGCGTCGGCATCAACGTGCTCTCCGGCGTGCTGTTCGGCTTCGGCCATTTCTTCTGGGCGGGCGTCATCCTCATCGTCGCCAACTTGTTCGACATGCTCGACGGGCAGGTCGCGCGCCTTTCGGGTCGCGTCACGCGCTTCGGCGGTTTCCTCGACTCGTCGCTCGACCGCCTCTCCGATATGGTCGTCTTCGTCGGGCTGATGGTTTTCTACGCGCGCGACACGGAGTTTCATTCCACTTTGAACGTGTTTCTCGCGGGCGCGGGCTTGATGGGTTCGGTGCTGGTCTCTTACACGAGCGCGCGCGCCGAGAGCCTGATCCCGAAGTGCGACGTGGGCTTCCTCCGGCGGCCGGAACGTGTGGTACTCTTGATCATCGGCGGGCTGTCTACCCATCCCGGCTCGGCCAACTACTTCGCCAACCGGATGCCCGCCGTGCTCTGGATTCTCGCCGTCGGCTCTTATTGGACGTTTGCGCATCGCATGTATCACACGTGGCGCGAGGTGTGGCGCGCCGATTTGGCGACAGCGCAAGCGGCAAAAGACGCATCTAAGACCGGGCGCGCCACCGAGGGCGGCGAACAGGCGAAAGAAAATTCGCCCGCCGCGAAGATCGCGAGCGAAGCGTCCGCGTCGCATTGATGTCCGTTCGGAACGAGTTCGGCCGTTTCCGCGTTATCTGATTGGTTCTCGTTCATTCGAACGCGTTATCTTATAAACTTGAGGTCTCCCACATTGAACATTTGTCCCTGCTGCGGTGCGAAGACGGACGGCGATCTGCTCATGACGGCCTGTGAGGCTTGCGGCGCGCACGCCGTCGGGCCGCCGCTCGCGCGTCCTGAAAAGGAACTGCCCTCTTACCTGAGCGCGCTCGCCGTCGGCGCGAGCAGCGCGTTGCTCGCCCTTGTCTTTCTCATCAATACGCTTTTCTCGCTGTTGGAGCAGAAGCCCGTCGCCCTCGGTTTCTGGAACATCGTGGCCGCCGGGGAGACCGCCGCGTGGCGTCTGAAATGGCTCGCGCTGCCGGTTTCTCTGGCTATCATCTGGGCGGGCGCGCGGGTGTCGGCCAAGATCGCCCGCGCGCCGTCGCGCTTCACCGGGCTGCGGCTCGCCGAATCAGGGTTCAAACTGTCGGTCGTGTTGGCCGTCGGGCTGACGGTTCTCGTCGGGCTGACCATCCCCGAACGCCTTCGCCAGCGCGAGCGCGGCATCGAAGCGGCCAAAAACATCGAAGGCTACGAAGCGATCAAGGTGCTCTACGAGTATCGCGCGCGTTTCAATTCGTTCCCGGCCACCGCCGAAGATTTACAAAAACTGCCCGACCCGGACGGCTCGGTCGCGCGCCTGATGGCCTCGATGCGTTCGGAGGCTTACGAGCCGCAGTCGGCCATCGCCGCGCTGCCGCCGGTCGCGGCGAAGACGAGCGCGCCGCGCACCGCCGCCAACGTGCCGATCCGCCCCGTCGCCCTGCGCACCGCCGTCGGCGCCGACGTGGCGGGCGAAGCCCTCTCCTTCACCAACTACAAATTGCGTCTGCCGGGCAAAGACAACACGCTCGGCACCGAGGACGATCTGATGATCCGCGACGGCATGATCGTCCCCGCTCCGCCGCTGCCGCAAACTTCGTCGCGCGCGAACGCCGCCGGCGGCCACGGCACGCAGAAACCCTAACGCGCCTCACTCAAGCGAATGGGACTACTCGATCTCTTCAAGCGGAAAAAGGTTGACACCGAGGCGGCGCGGCGCGCCGTCTTGCTGCGCACCGGGCGGGTCGGCGAAGGCGTCATCCTCGATGTCACCACCACGGACGCCAACGACATCACACACATCTTCTACACCTACAACGTCAACGGCGTCGAATACGAATCCTCCCAAACCCTCGACGAAGCCCAGCGCCAGCATCAAGGCGACTACTATCCCGGCGCATCCATCACCGTCCGCTACGACCCGCGCCGACCGGCCAACTCGGCGGTAGTCTAAAAGCAGAGGTTAGAGGTTAGAGGTCGGTAGTTGACTTTTCTAACCTCCGACCTCTAACCTCTGACCTCTATTAATTATGTTTAGAAAAATTCTGATCGCCAACCGGGGCGAGATCGCGGTGCGCGTGCTGCGCGCGTGTCGTGAATTGGACATTCGCACGGTGGCCGTCTATTCCGAGGCCGACGCGACCGCGCTCCACGTGCGTCTCGCCGACGAAGCCTATTTGATCGGCGGCGCGCCTTCGGCCGAAAGTTACCTGCGCGGCGAGCGCATTATCGAAGCGG
>DASQNL010000157.1:0-2506 GCA_035644995.1 Pyrinomonadaceae bacterium
GAGTTCATCTACGGCGACCGCAGCGACGGACTCCTGCGCGTGCGCAAGGAGGTGGTCGACGCCGGCACGACCGCCACCGACCTCGCCCGCCGCGATCACGATCTCAAACTGCGTTTCCAACCCGGCTACGTCGAGGGCAAAGAGGAGAAGTTCGCCGGGCGCATCAACGGCGTGACCTCCGCCTACGAGTACACGGGCGGCGGCAAAGCGATGATCGGGCGCATCTACTACCTGCAAGCCGACAACCGCACCATCTATGTCCTGCACTTCACCGGAGCGCGTTCCGTGCTCACGCTCCTGCGCAGCCAAACCGACGGCATCGCGCGCAGTTTCCAACTCAAGTGATTTGTCAGTGGTCAGTTGTCCGTGGTCAGTTGTCAGTCGTTCAATCCAATCTTTAGCCGTTCGCTCATCAGGCACACGCAACTGACAACTGACCAAGGACAACTGACAGCTTCCCTTATGAAACTTGCACACGGCCTCGCCGTCAGGCCGTCGCGGATCGACGGCCGGGGTTGTTTTGCGACCGTCTTCTTTCGCAAAGGTCGGAAGATCGCGGAGTATGAAGGCGAGCGGATTTCGCGGGCGGAAGTGGCGCGGCGCGCGCGCGGGCGGCGCAAGCTGCGTATCTGCGCCGTCAATTCATACTGGAGTCTGGACGGCAGTCGCGGCGGCAACGGCACGCATTACATCAACCACTCCTGCGCGCCCAATTCCTACATGCGCATCACGCACGGCCACATCCTCTTCATGGCGCTCAAAGACATCCGCCCCGGCGAAGAGATCACGCTCGATTACGTGACCACCCTCCACGCCAACGACAAGCGTTGCCGCTGCAAAGCCCGCACCTGCCGGGGCACGATCAACAAGCAGTAGGAAAGCCGTGAATCGTGAATCGTCAATCGTGAAGAGAAGGAAACAGTTCCTCTCTATTCACGATTGACGATTCACGGCTTTTGACGATTCACGAATTTTTGCCGTTCATGGTGTCTTGCGCGAGTTGGACTTCGGTGAGGACGGTATTGATCATCTGTGAGAGGCGTTGGGCTTCGGTGTGGATGATTTCGGCGAACTCGCGCGCCTCGCCGGAAACGCTTGAGTCGCCCATCAACAGTTCGGCGAAACCGTTGATGCTCGTGATGGGCGTGCGCAGTTCGTGCGACATGCGCGAGATGCGGTCGCTGCGTCCCTGCTCGGCCTCCTGCATTTGCAGCACTTCGCGCACGGGATGATCGGGGAAGAGTTGGGGCGCGCGTTGCGGCTGCCGGCGCGTGAGCAGGCGGTCGATGAGCCAGAGACGACGGAGCAGCACGCCGAGGGCGAGCACGAGCGCGGCGACCGAGACGATCATGGGCACGCTCGGCGGGAGCGTCGCCGGGAGCCTGCCCGCGCCCGCGAGGGTTTGCAGCGTCAAGGCCGCGAGCAGAAACAGCGCGATGAAGATATAGAGCAGCTTGAGGAGGTAGGCGCTGGAACTTTTCAAGATTCTATTTCCGGGGAGTCAGAGGCGGGCGTTTAAAGTTACGGCGGCAAAATTACGGCCGGGAGCGCGCCCGGCCTGCATTCAGTATGACTTGGCCGGACGGTTTGAGGCAAGCAAATTTTTGCCCGGCGGGAACAAATATCTTCTTTAACCGTCCGCGAGCGCGCCGAGCGCGTCGAGCAACTCCGATTCTTCTTCCGGGGTGACCGTGCGCAAGTCGAGCACGACGCGCTCGTCGAGGATGCGTGCGATGACGGGCGGGCGCGCTTGCCGCAGCCCGGCTTCGAGAGCGAAAGCGGAAGTTTGCGCGCGGGTGACGGCGACGAGGGCGGTCGGCGGATGCGTCGTGGGCGCGGAGCCGCCGCCGATGGCGGATTCCCCGGCGATGATCTCGAAGCGAAACGCCCCGGCGGCGAGGCGCGCGCGGGCGCGGCGCAGGAAAGCGCGGGCGCGTTTTTCGATCTCCTCGCGCGAGGCGGCGAGCATTCGCATGGCGGGCACTTCGGTGAACGCCGCGCCGCGCGCATGTGCGTCGAGCGTGGCGGAGAGGGCGGCGAGGGCGAGTTTGTCGGCGCGCAGCGCGCGGTAGAGCGGATTGCGGCGGCAGCGTTCGACGAGGGCGCGACGGCCGACGACGAGTCCGGCCTGCGTTGCGCCGAGCAGTTTGTCGCCGCTGAACGTGACGATGTCCGCGCCCTGCCGGATGGATTCGCGGATCACGGGTTCATCCAGACCATACGCGCCGAGATCGATGAGCGCGCCCGAACCGGCGTCCTCGTAGACGGGCAGATCATGTTCGTGCGCGAGCGCGGCGAGTTCGGCGAGCGCGGGCGCGGCGGTGAACCCGACGATGCGATAATTCGACGGGTGAACGCGCATGATGAGTTGCGTCTCGGCCGTGATGGCGCGCTCGTAATCGGCGAGTTTCGTGCGGTTGGTGGTGCCCACTTCGAGCATGCGCGTGCCGGACTCGGCCATCACGTCGGGCACGCGAAAGTCGCCGCCGATCTCGACGAGTTCGCC
>DASQNL010000158.1:0-17607 GCA_035644995.1 Pyrinomonadaceae bacterium
CAATACTGGAACGGCGGGTGGGGGTGGACGCGCGGGTACGTGTACGTGGGCGGGCAACTCTTAGCCATCCAGTCGGGCGGAGTGAGGTGGGTGCACCAAGACCCGGTGACGAAGTCGCAGCGTGTGACGGACGCGAGCGGCGCGGTGACGCCGACGCAAGTAGACCTCGACCCGTGGGGCGGTGAGACCACTCGAAGCACGAACACGAGCGCGCAGCCGCAACGCTACACGACTTACACGAGAGACGAGAACGGCGGGGATGAGGCGATGATGCGCCGCTACAGCGGGACGCAGCAACGCTTCTCACAGCCGCTAATTGATACGGCATTAGTCATTATTTGGTTCACCACATTCTGGGGTTTCATCCTGTATGCTTGGGCTCACTACTCCATAATCTGAAATCAAAATAAGTCGAGTTGCCCGTTCCCTGCTATCCGGCCTTGTTGCTGGACGTAGTTTTTGATCATTTGCTCATTGCCATGTGCGCCCACGGTCGCGATGAAATATCCATCCGTCCAGAACTCCCCGCCCCAGAGGTACTTTTTGAGGTAGTGATGCGAGAATTATTTTAGAGCGCAGAAAGGTACAAGCTGCTTTTCCTCAGGCAGCAATCTGGAACAGCGAAGCGACAAACTTCGCCTGTCCTTGCGCATCACTTCCTACCAATCTTTTAACCTGACCTTTCCTTAGCATGTTCACGGCTTCGATGCCTTCGATTGTTCTTTCAGCAGTGTGGAAAGACTTGAAGCGCTGTGCTGCTCGTACCTTCTTTTTGATGAACCGATGGTCTTGCTCAATTACATTATTCAGGTATTTCACACGCCTGAGTTTGCAGTCCTTCGGCACAATCTTCTCCGCCTGTGAAGAACTGAATGCTTCGGGGTAGGCCGCGTTCTTATCGACGCTGATCGAGAATGGCTGGCGGCGATGCTCTGCCCTCATCGTCTTCTTAAAGAAACGTTTGGCGGCGGAAACATCACGTTTCGCCGGGAGCATGAACTCAATTGTCTGGCCTTGCTTATCCACTGCACGGTACAGATATTTGCAGGTCTTCCCCACTTTGATGTGGGTCTCATCCCCTCGGCTCACCGCTACTTTTTCGTTCTCTTCCGAGTCGCCTGTAGGAGTGTGAAGGGATTCCGATTGTGGCGTCGCTATCCGCCATGAGGTGGGCGGAAGGGGGTGTCGGTGTCGGCGTTTCCGCCGTCGGCGTTGGTTATAAGACCGCTCGCCGCGCGCAATGTCCGCCGCGCCTGTGTGTGCCGGAATGGGCGCAGGGGTGAGCCGAGCCGTTTATGATAGATGTCACCCTAGCAGGAGATGTGTCCATTGTTGGGAGGCATGTCCTTATCGTAGCGGCGGCGCACGAAGTCAACATAGCCTCGATCCGAGAGATCAGCGGGATTGATCAGTTGTTGGGTCTTCAGATTGTTGAAAGCCGTGGGGTCGGCAAACTCATAATATCCTATGGTGGGGTGGAGTTTCTCGCTGTGGATGTCGAACTTACTCGGAGGCATCGGATTTAAGAAGTCCAGCCCCTCCGCCACGAGTTGCAGTTTCAGTTCCAGCACATCGTAGGGAGCTGGCTTGAGTTTTACGGTTTCATCGTGGAAGAGGGCAAAGGCGAAGCCTTCGGATTGACGCGCTGAAGGATAGACCACGCCGTTTTTGCTGTCCATGCGCACTCTATCGCTGAACTCCTGAAGCGGGTCATATACAGAGTCGGGACAGGTGATCGAAGGGCCGGTGATGTAGGGCTGGTACATTCTGGCTCCCACCGAATCCGCGTAAACCAGGCCGTCGAGCCTACCGACCGCCATCACGACGAACGCGTGATTTCTCGCCAGCCGTCGCTTCAGATCAGCGGGTGGCAGACCGTCTCCCATGCCGTCGAGCAAGCCGCGATACAGGCGGTAGAGCATCTCGGAGATACACAAGATCGCATGATTGGCGCAGTAGGTGGTGCGCTGCTGCACCCGGTGAAAACGCCCGCCGGTCACGCCGTAGTGCGCGCCGTTGCCCGTGACGATTTCGTTCCTGTCACAGTACTTCCTCGACGTGATGCGATAAAGAATCGCCTCGTCTTCGAGTGATGCATCCGGATCGAAACCCCTCGCCGTGTCAAGCACGTAGTCGCGCGGATCGTATGCGTAGGTCACTTTAGTACCTCCTTATCCAGTATAAGGATTCTGCCAGCCCCGGAGGCCCGCTGTCGATCAAGTAATCGCAGAGACCTTGCGAATCCCACGGCGGGACATATCTACTTTTCCGATAGAGATATTTTACCGTCCAGAAACCCGGCATGAGGTCTGGATTGTCATCCGACAAGCGCAGGACGAAGCCGAGGATCGAGGCTAGCCAGTAGCAGTGCTGCTTTGTCTCTTCGCTGGTCGGCGGCTCCTCCTCGCCATTGAGGAGCCGTTCGGCGGTGTCGGGGTCGATCCGCAGAATTTGCGACAACTGTTCCGGCGTCACGCGGACGTATCCGAGCAACTCGGCCAGCTTTGCATGAAATGGTAGGCTAACATAGCGAGGGGAGTCGAACTCACGCAGCATACCGCGCTTCTTTAGAAGATTCATTAAAACCTCATCTTCCTCTCCCATTAAAAAGGAGGTCGTCAAAGCGTCGAGCGCCTCAGAGTAGAGCTTACGCTCTTGTTCATCCGAGAGTTCCACAGAGTCATGCTCGGCCAACTCTTCCGGCAGACGCCCGATGCGTCTCAGGTGCTCCGATACCCGCCGAAAGAAATTTAGCCGTGCTGCCCTCAGCACGGCCTCCACGTATTGCTCGTCGCTATGCTCGTCACTAACCGCTTGCTTCTCGACGACATAGTCGGCGCCCAAAAACTTGGCCTCCCGATGGACTCTCAAGTCGCCCATGTGAACGGAATAGACGACCTTCCCGATTGTCGGATAATCATCCCTCAAGATTGAGAGGGCGTCTGTTCCATCCTCATCTACGCCTTCATCTCCCGTTCGCTCAAGCTCCCAGTCAATAGATGCAACATGGTACTCAGAAGTTTGAAGAGCCGAAGTAAATTGGCTCATTTTTTTTACAACCTCGCAGAGTATTCCGCACGAGGTCAAGGTTTTCTCGATGCGTGCGCACCACAGCTTATGATCCTCGAGCGCGAGGACGCGGATGTTCTGCGGCCGCAGGTCAGGTATTGACTTATCAGCGGCCTGTCCTTCCTGTCGGCCATCAGGTGCGGCGATGGCAATGCTTAACGGCGTCAATCTACCCTCCCTTTCTCCGGCGCCTTACGCCCCTTAACTAATGGTAGGATTAGTCGGAACGTCGCGCCCTTTGAATGCCGACTCCTCTCGATGACCTCCAGGTCGCCGTGCCCGCGATGCGCCAAGCGGCGGGCGACAAACAACCCTAATCCAGTCCCGATATTTTTCGGTTTCGTCGTATAAGATGGCTCAAAGAGTTTCTCGTAGTCAGTCGTGAGCAGCCCGTCGCCGTCGTCCGCGCACTCCAGACAGAAAGCGTCTCGAATCTTCTTATTACCGGCCGTTTTGACGTTTGTATCATTATAAGTCTTTATTTCGATCCGTCTAGCGTGGGCTTGCACGGCGTTGACGATAAGCACGGCCATGATCTCGCGGAAAGCCGCCGGGGGCAGCATACAGGTCGAACGTTCGGCGCGAAGTTCCGTCCTGATAGTGCATTTATTGCTATGGATGTAATTTATCCAGGTGGTGATGGCGGTATGAATCTCGGGGTGGAAGTCGGCCACTAAAGGCTGGCTGTCATCTATCGGAGCACGAACAAAGCGCAGGGCGTTTTTGAGGTCTGCCTCGAGATTTTTGAGATTGCTTTGCCACTTGCCCAAAGTTTCTTTCAGAAATTTATTGCCGCGTATTTCCGGTCGTTGCATATCGCTATCGAGCAGGGCGTTTATGTGCCCGAGCTTGTGGTTGAGCGAATGCACCGCCATCCCCGAGAGAGCCTCGGCGATGGTAAACCTCGAACTCTGCAAAATCTGCTCCGTTAGCGAAATAGTCTGTTTGATGCTCCGCCTCCGGGAGATGGCTACGACCAAGTGGCTGGCGAAAGCCCTCAAGGTGAGCAGTTCCAGGTCGCCGGGGCGGTGTTCGCCGACATCTACCTGAAGCGTCCCGATCAACTCATCCTCGAATCTGAGCGGGAGGACATACTGCGCCTTCAACCATCCGGCGGCCGGGTTGTTGCGACACCTCGCATCCTGAGCCGAATCCTTGATGAGTTCCTCTTTGTTCTTCTTGAGCGTGACCGCACGAATATCATCATCGCCAATGTGACAGGCTTGTGCGTCCAGTTTAGACCAGGTCGAGCCGGAAAATTCTTTTTCGGATATGAGCTTCGTATTGGCGTCGTAGAGCGACAGCAGCGCGCCCGCGAATCCGGCATTCTGGAGGTCGTTCATCACGACTTTGATCGCGCTTTCCTCGTCCGGCGCGCGCTGGATGCGATCCGAGGTGATGGCGAGTTGGATAAACTGGTGCAGGCGCGCCTGCTCCTGCTTGTAATTCCGAATGACGTACTCCAGAAAATATGAGATGACCTGTGCGGCCTGCAAGTCTTCGTCCGTGTAGTAAGGGTCTGGGTGAGTCTCGGTTTTGCAGACGTTTTCGATTTTCCAGAGGCCGATCACGCTATCGCCTGCCATGATGGGAACGCCGAGCAACGTGTCGCTATCCTGCGTCGAGTCTTCGCCCCACACTTCCCTATGGTACTTAGCGGCTCGCTTCGGGTAGGAGCGTATCTCCTCCCTCGACCTGAAGTTGAGCAACTGACCGCTCGCAATGACGCCCGTGATGCCCTCTCCCACCTCGTACCTGGCCTCTCGCTCGATGAGGTGTTTGCTCGGTTCGGTGGCCGCCCGGATCACGAAAGTGTCGGTGCCCTCCTGCCGCAGATAGATCGAACCGAACTTCGAATGCATGGCGTCCACCAGCGTCTCGATCATATTCTGGAGGCTCGTGTCCAACTCGTAGGCGCGGCTCAATGCGCTGGATACGTCCTCGACGATTTTCATCAAGCCGCTTCCCTCGCGCAGACGCAGAAATCGCTCGATTGAAGGAGCGACGGCGCGCGAGAACGACTTGAGGGCGATGAGGTCGAATGAGGAGAATGACGGCGACCGCTGGCCGAGATCGATGGGGTTTGTACACCTGATCACGCCAAGCACTTCATTGGTCGAAGCATGAACCGGCACCGCCATATAAGGCGACTGGACGTTATCAAGCTCCCAATCCTCCCCATTCAGCGGCGGGTCAACCCGCACAACGAGCGTGCGCCCCCTATCGATGCACACCGGGATCAACTGTGAGTCAAATCGCTCATCAAAATCCGTCGACTTTGATAACCACCTGGTCGTTTTGCCGTCGGCGTCCAGCATCAGGTCGGCCGGGGCTTCGCGGTAGAAATCCTGCTTCTTCTCGTCCCAGCGAAACATCGCGAATTCCTTGCACCGCGTCAGTTCATGCAAGGCATGGCCGAGCCGGTCGAACAACGGGAGAATTCCCTTCGAGGCTGCCGCAACGGTACGAACATCGTCGATGATCTTCTCGTCCCGGCGATAGACGAGGTATTGAATATAAGCTCCGAGGGCGGACGCCAGACGCTTGACATCCTCCTTGGGAATGCTCAGGCCGGTTTCTGCTTCCTCACCAAAACAAAGATTTATGACTACGCCGACCTGGCTGGGGCGAATGGGGCTGCCGACAGGGATGGAGAGCATTTTCCTGATCAGAAGTTTTCGGGCCAGTCCCGGATTGGTGAAGCGTCGTTTCCCCTCCGGGTTCAGAATGTCGTCGAAGAAGAGAATGTCGTTTAGTTCGACGGCGGCTCCGGTCAGAGAGGTTTCCGTAGCGATGGCGCGTGAGGCGATGATGTCGTCGTGGGGCGGGGTGCTGGCTTGCAGGACGAGGCAATTATTACGATGGTTGTTGTCCCAAATCGCCACCAGCTTGGCGTCGAAAATCCGGTAGAGAGTCTGTGCGAGGTCTTGGAAGAAGTAGCTGAGGTTCGCCCCCTTGACGCTGTTTATCGCCCAGTCGTGCATGTGCCGCATGACCGCGAGTGAGGGTTGGTCTTCAACTGTGGGGACGAAGTCTAAATTCAACGCTAGTCCTCCGGCGCGGCCTCCGGGCGAAGGCCGGCCTGAGCGCTGACCCTATCTCATGGTATATCTCCAGATGAACGACGCCGCGCGGCCTTTACGCGGTGCCAATGCTGAACCGACAGGTAAACTTACTCTTCGCGCTTCATCAATCCACCGGCTCGGACGCTCATCATTCGCCGGTGCGCGGCCGATAGACTACTCCGAGACCCGACGCTGCCGAAGCGGCGCATCCTTCAAATAGTTATGAGTTAGGGGGCTTACTAACTTAAATATCTCGACCGGAAGCGACTTATCGAATAAGGCTAGCCTCCGCCGGAGCAACGCCACGGTAAGGCGGGAGGCACACCGCGACTCGTCATCGCTTGATGGGAAAACGCCTGATAAAACGTCAGGAATTTAGACCCATGCCTAAAATAAGTCAAGAAGTTTCTCGGCTGAAAACATCCGAATTTCTGAAAGCGAGAACAGCGAGGCTACTTGATTCCGATCCACCCGCTCGCCGGGGCGAACTGCTTCCGCTCCCTGTCCACGCTGACGATATACGCGCCCGCCGCGCCGACGCGCCGGTTTGCGCCGTAGGTGAGCGGCGGCGTGAGGCCGGTGTCGAACTCGTAGAGTCCTTCGAGCGCGGCGATCAATTTCTCGCGGCTCAGGTCGCGCCCCGCGCGCTTCAAGCCTTCGACCAGGAGTTGCGCCGAGACGTAGGCCGAAATCTGCGCGGCGACGTGGCTCTGCGGCAGCTTATATTTAGCCGCGAGCGCGCGTAAGCTTTGCAGACCGGCGGGCTTCACGTCCGCCGGCACGCTCGGAAACGAGAGGAAAATCTTGCCCTTGAAAGTCGCCGCCGCATCGATGAGGTCGCGCCCCGTCAGCGCGCCGGGCAGGTAGAGGGCGGGCGTCCAGTTCGACTTCTCCGCCGCCGCCAAAAACGCGCGCGGGTCTTCGCTGCCGCCGAGGAGGAAGACGGCGTTGACGCCCTTCGCGCTCAACTCCCGCACGACGGCCGCCGCGTCAAATTGCCCGCGCGCATACTTCAACTTCGCGGGCGCGCTCCACCCGGCTTTTTTTATCTGTTCCTCGACGGCCGCGGCCACGCCCGCGTTGAGTTCGCTCTCTTGATAGACGACGGCGGCGCGCGCCGACGCCTTCGTCTGCTCGTCGGCAAACTTCTGCGCGGCGAAGACGACGAGCGCGCGCGCCTGATCGTCGATGCCGGAGAGCAGGTAGAAGACTTGCCGGTTGACGGAGGCGGTGACGGGCGGGTAGAGCGTGAAGGGGGCGACGAGCGGCACTTCCGAGGTTTGCACGAGCGTCGCGATCTCTTTGTCCGCCCCGGCGATCATCGCGCCGGAGAGCGCGAACACTTGTTCGCTTGTGATGAGGCGTTCGACGTTCGCGGCGGTTGTCGCGGCCGCGTCGCCCGTCTCGGCGAGCTTCAACTCGATCTTGCGATTGTAAATTCCGCCCTGACTGTTGACCTCTTCAAAGTAGGCCGCGACGACCGACTTGATCGCCCCTCCCATCTCGGCGAGCGCGCCTTTCGCGGGCACGAGCAGGCCGATGCGGATGCCGGTGTCGGTCACGCCCGGATCGCGATCCGTGCCGAGTCGTTTGAGGTAAGCGATGAGGTCGGTCAGGTCTTCGCGCGCCATCCGGTAGCGCGGCATGATGTTGAGCAGGCGATTGCCGGCCGGGTCGAGGCCGCGCGTGAGGGCGAGTTCGAGGGCGCGCTCGGTGTAGGGCGGGTGCTTGCGCCCGCTCGCATGCGTGACGCCGTAAGACTTGGTGAGGGCTGTCCAGGTGAGATTCGAGGGCGTGATGCCGCCTTCGGGTTTGCCTTGCCCGTCCGCTCCGTGGCAACCGGCGCAGGTCATCGCGCTGCCCGGCACTTCCAGCGACTCCTCGCCGAGATAGGCCATGATCTCTCTGCCCGACGCGCTCGTGCCGCGCAGGTAGATTTGCTTGCCGCGCTTCTCTTCCGGCGTCAGGGCGACCGGGGGCGACGACGCGGATGCGGACGCGGGCGGCGTCGCGTTCGCCTGCGCCGAGACGCGCGACGCCGCGCGCGGCAGCGACAGGCAATAGACCGCGGCGCAGGCGATGAACGAAAGCGCGACGAGCGCGCGGAGTTGCCGGTTGAATTGTGTCTGTGCGCGGTGTTGAAGTCGCATTATTTGTCGCCGGGGGTCGTGGGCTTTGCCGCCGGTTTATCGTCGATGACGCTCTCAACCACTTTGACCAACTCTTCCGGCTTCGCCAGGCCGAAGGCTTTCTTCCAGAGGCCGGTGCGCTCGTTGCCGATGATGAAGATGTTGGTGTGCTGCTCGCGCTGCTCGACGTACTGCCCCAGCTTGTAGAGCGCCCAATCGACGTGCTCTTTCTTGCCGGTGAGGAACAGACGGCCGGGCGCGGCGTTCACCTTCTTCGCATACTCTTTGAGAGCCTGCGGCGTGTCCACGGTCGGGTCAACGCTGATCGAGACGATGTAGAGGTCTTTGCCCATGCGCTCTTTGAAGGCCGCCTGAACTTTCTCCAAATTGCGATTCATCGGCAAGCAACTGCCCAGACAGGTGGCGAAGAAGGCGTTGATGACGACCACGTGATTCCGGAGCACGTCGCTGTAGAGACGCATCCGCTCGCCGTTCTGGTTGATGAGTTCCACGTCCGTGAAATACTTCTGCGCCGTCGAAGCCCGTTCGTTGGGCGCGGGAACAGTAGCCGGTTGACTCGGTTTGGACGGGGCTTTCGGCGACGGCGCGGTTTGCGACGGCGCAACCGGCTTCGCGCCGCTCGTTTGCGCGCGCGCGGCGGGCGAGTTGCCGCAGCCGAGTGCGGCGATGAAGACGAGCGACATCAGGCGGAAGAGTTTAAGCGGCGCGCGGCGGCGGCGATAGGTTTCCTTGGCGTGCGTGACAGTCATGGCGTTTCTCACCTCTCGAACAAATCTCTCGTGGGGCATGCGGTGTGGCGTGTATGCCGCCGCGCGCGGTGTTCCGTCTGTGTTACCGGTCGCCCTTCGCGGCCGCTTCCGCGCTCAGAATCAGGTGCGGTATTTGCCGGTAGGCGACCCCGAGCGAAGGGCACTGGAAGAAGATATAATAGACGCCCGACTGCGGCGGCACGAAGTCGATCTCGTAGACGCCTTCGCCGACCGGCTTCGCCCAGTGGCGTTGCTGCCACACGCCCGGCGAGAGGAACGTGAGCACGCCCATATCTTTCAAGTCGGCGCGCGGCTGTTTGGTCGCCGTGTCCGTCACCTTGAAACGCAAACGCACGTTCTCGCCGACACGCAGGTTGCGCTCCGTCAACATCGGCTCGACCTTGATCGCCACTTGCCTCTTCTTCCGGTATTCGGGATTCTCCTTAATGGACATCTCGAAGCAATTGACGATGCGCGGCGAATCGAGCAGGAAGGCCACATCGTAGTTGCCCCGCTCGGTGAGTTGCGCTTTGGCGGAATAGACGCCGGGCGCGGTTTCGCGCAGAGAAGCGTCCCAGATGAGCAGCGAGCGCGGCTCGCGCTTGTAGTTCGTGAAGCTGCCCATCGGCGCGGCCATGCCTTCCTGATAGTAGTAGATCATCTTGTCGGCCGGGTTGGCGACGAGCACCGCGTTCTCCTCCGCCGAGGGGGTGATGACATCGGCCGTCGAACGGCTCGACGCGAGAGCGGGAGCTTTTTGCCCGCCGGGGAAACGCGCGACGGATGATTCGACCGCGCCCTTGCCGACCTGCGACAGGTTGATCAACGAGACGTGTTCGTTGCCGAGCGAGCGCACGTAGGCGAACTGCTTCGTGAACACGACTTGGTCGGGCGAGTCGGCGATGGCGACATGGTGCAGCATCCGGTTGGTCGAGGCGTCGAAGATGTGGACGACGTTCTCCTTCGGGTTGACGACGAAGCCGTGGCGGCCGTCGGGCGCGAAGCGGATGGCGCCCATGCCGGGCTTCGCCGCGATGGTCGCCGTGACGGCGTGGCTCACGGGGTCAACGACCGTGATGCGGCCGTCGCCTTCGTGCGCGACGTAGACGGCGCGGCCGAGCGGCGAGAAGGCGAGCGACGACGGACTCGCGCCCGTCTTGAGGTCTTTGACTTTGACGAGCCGCGCCGTCTCGACGACCGAAAGCGTGCCGTCCGTCTTGTTGGTGACGAAGGCGAAACGGTCGTCGGGGCTGAAGGCGATCTCGTGATGCCCCGCGCCCGTCGTGATCTGCGCGGCCACCTTCTCCGTCGTCGTATCAATCACCGTCACGCCGCCCGTCGCCGTCTCGCCGAGGCCGTTCGTGGCGACCCACAAATACTTACCGTCCGCTTGCAGGCGCAGACGCACGGGGCGCGCCCCGGTGTCGAGATTCGAGACCACCTTCCACGTCGCCGTGTCAACGACGGCCACCTGATTGATGAGCGGCATCGAGACGTAGAGCCGGCGTCGATCCGCGCTCATCACCCAATCCTCGCCCGGACTTTTGAGGAAGACGACGGTGAGCAATTTGGTCGTGCCGAAGCCGAGCAGCGGGTCGATGACGGAGATGTTCGCCTCTTCGTTGAGCGCGAGCACATAGTAGGAATTGAGGTCAATGTCGGGCCGCTGGCTGAGTTGCGCCGTGAGGAACGATTGCACCTTCTCGCGGCACGCCTTGGCGTCGGTGGAAGTTGTCCCCCGCGCCCGCTCGTCGATCCACGCCGCCGGTCGCAGGTTGGTCACGGGTTGTCCCGTCGCGGCATCTCTGACCGAGAACGTAATGGACGCCTCTTTGCCTTCCAGCAGCCCTTCGGTTTTCATGACCGGCTCCACCTTGAATTCCACGTTGATGCCCTCGCGCATGATCTTCTGCGGCGCGTTGGAGGCGGGCGGCACCGCGGCGGCGGCGGACGCGCTCGCGTTGACGGGCGTGGGCGAAGGAGGCGGCGGGGGCATGCCCGAACGCTGCGGCTGCGCCGAGGCCGCGCCCGCCGAAAGGGCGAGCAGAAGGCTCACGAAGATCGTGTTGCGGAGGCGGTTGTTGTTCATCATAAATGGCCTGTTCATCGTTGGTAATGTTGGTTGCTTCGGCGGTCGGCGGGAGATTGAGTTCGGTTCGCGCTCGCCGCGCTCGCTGATTCCGTGGTCGCCGCGCTTGAAGTGCAGTCGCGCGCCCGCGCGCGGGTCTGTCCGGCGCGGGCGGTCAGCGCGTGATGGCCTTCAGGTCTCGCATGGTGGAGCAGAAGGAGCGCACGGCGACCGCGCCGTCGTTGGCATAGTCGAGCAGGGATTGGCGTAACTGAGCGGAGTCGTCGAAGACGAAGACGGTCTTGCCGTTTTGACGTTTGATGGCCTCGATCATGAAACTGCGGCAGCGCAGAAAACTCGCGAGCATGAGATCGGTGGTCTCAAACGGGACGCGGGCGGGCACGGGTTGGTTCATCTCTCTTCATCTTTCCTTCAACGAAGGTTCATCTGTGCGACCTGCGCTCAAGGCCGCGAATTCGGGCGCGACCCGTTCACAGGTCGCGGGGTGCGGAATATATCACTTCGATTGTCGATCCCGGCAGCGGAATCCGGTCGTCAAGAAAAGAACAACCGCCGATGCGCGCGGCCAATGCCTCGACGCCATGAGAAGCAGGAATACTTTTACGTTGCGCGCCCCCGGTCGAGAGGGCGCACAACGTAAGAGTGTGGTTTGCAGTTTAGTTCGCTATCGTTATCTCGCAAGGTCTCTGAGGACAATACTTGTCCACGCATGGCGGGCACGGATCGGTGGTCTGCGCGCCGACGCGGAAGAGTCCCCAGATGCCGCCGTCGAACTGGAATGACTGGAAGGTGCGGTACAGGTAATCGCCCTGCACCTGGAACCTGCCGCCCGCGCCGTACAACACCACGTCGAAGTGGTTCGAAGGCCCGTGGCCGTACTGCGAGCCGTGCCACGGCGAATCGTTCTTGAACCCGATGACGGTGGAATTCGACCCGCTCTGGTAGGGCATCTCCTGCCAGATGTGGCCGTGTACCATGAAGACGTTGTTGCGCGCGTGGCCGCCGGAGTGCAGGACGCGGAAGCGCACCTGCGCACCGGGCGAGGCCGTGAAGATCGGCGTCACCGGATCGAGACCGCCGATCTGCGTGTTGTGCAGCGCGTTGGTCACGTCGATCTGATGCGTCGATTCCGCCGGGTTCGGGCACCCGACCTTCGGCGACCTCGGATCGCCGCCCGTCAGCGGCAGCGACGGGAAGTTACAGAGACGCGTCCACATCGGCTCGGTGCGATAGTTGATCGCCTTTTGCGCCGAGTCTTCCGGGTCTTCCGCTTCCGCCAGATTCGGGACGGGGCTGCCGTCGCCGAACCTCATGTTGACATCGTTCTGGAACTGCAACACGTGCTCGCGGAACGACTCCGGCGCAGGCTCGATACAGGGAGCGGTGACGCAGTTGTACGTCCCTTTCGACGCGGGCATGGTGATGGTCGCCGAGTGGGTCGAATCGGCATCGACCGCCCAGGTGCTGCCGCGCGGCTCGATGATGAGCGAGCCGATGGCGCTCTTGTTCGAGTGCTTGATCGGGTCGGAGGACGTAAGGTTCGTCGCGCCGAACTCGATGGGCACGGGCGTGCCGTAGTTGGTATCGGGGTCGATGTTGATGTCGCCCGCGTACCACTGGTAAGTGACGGTGCCGCCCGGCGCGGCCGTCTGCACGGGATTGTTGCCGACGTTCATGCCGTCGCTCTTGGTCACGTCGAAGAAGACCAACTGCGGGTGCAGCCCGACGTGCGAGGACGGAATCACCTGATTGGCGTTGAAGTAATCGACGATCATGGGCATCGTGTTGTAGCCGGGCAGGTCGGGCGCCTTCTCCGGCAGCTTGTTGATGAGCGTGACGTTGATGCAATCGCCGGAATTGGCGCGCAGGATGAGCGGCTCGACGCGCGCCCGCGCATACTTGCCGGTCGAATCAAGATCGTTATTCGTGAGATTAACGAAGATGATCGCGGTCGGGTCGTGCAGCGGCCCGGTCTCGACATCGCCGTAGGTCGGGCTGTGCGGGTCGTTGTCCTGCACTCTGAAGTTGTAGCCGTTCTGCCCGTCGAATTTCAGCGTGCGATCCGGCAGGATGTCGCGCGCCAGGTAAGCCGCGACCGTGTAGTTTCTCGGATTCTCGGCGGCCGTCCGCGGGCAGACCCCGACGAAGTCGCCGACATTGCTCGCGCCCGGCCCGAAGCCGTGCTTGTTGTTGGGCAGGATGACGAGGTCTCTGCGCGCCGAACTGTAAGACCTGAACAGACCCCACAAACCGTTCCACTGATCGTCCACGGCCGTGCCCGGCTTGTAGAGATAATCGGACGTGCGTGCGTTCTTCGGCATGCGCGGGACGATGAAGTCGTACTTCTCGGAGATGCCCATCATCTGCGAGTTGCGATAGCCGGAGTCCGGGTCGAACGGTTCAAAGAGCCACTTGATGCCGTTGATGCTGAAGTTGTGTCCCTCTTCATGCGCGCCGACCATCACGCGCACCTCGACGTTGTCGTTCTCATAGGCGCGCAGGAGCGGCGTGTACGGATCGTAGGGGCCGACATCGGCCGTCAGCGGCGGATACGGGCCGGCGCCGTTCAAAGCCGGATCGACGCGCGCGATGCTGCGATAGACGTGCGAGAGGTCGCCCTGGGTGCCGAGCGCCTGCTTGTTGGTGTTCGGGTCGCGCACGCGCAACGGGATCGGCTCGTTGCGGTAGTTGACGGAGAACGTGCCGGGGTCGTCCGCCGAAATAATCTCGGGGCACGGCGCGGGTTCGCCGTCCGGGCACCGACCGTGCGCGGGACGTTTCAAGAGCGCGGTGTCGGCGCCGAAGGGGCCGTTGCCGAGGAAGTAGGCGGGCAGCGGAATCTCGTTTCTCCCCGGCGGGTTGACGGCGCGTTCCGGGTCGGGCACGGCGAGGCCGTTGCCGTCAACGCCGCCGCCCTTGAGGTAGGCGAGTTGGAAGTCCTGAAATTCGAGCAGGAATTCGCGGTAGCTATACCGGTCGTCGGGGCGCGTGATGATGACGGCTTGGAAGGTGGTCGGGCCGCCGTCGTCGCGCTGTTGAGAGGGGCCGCCGAGCAGCGCGCCCGTTTCGTTGTGATACCACTCGGAGTTCTGCGGCTCGATGATGAGACCGCCGTAGAGGCCGCCCTGCTGGTGCGTGGACGGGCCGAAGTGATCGTGCGTGAAGGCGTTGCGCAGCGTCCGGTTGCCGGCCGCGCTCTTGCCCACGTCGTCAACGAGCCAACGCTGGATGGTGGTCTGCGCCGGGACGCCGAAGAACGGATGGTTTTGCGCCGTCAAGAGACGCCGGCCGCCGGTGGGCGTGTAGATGCCGCCGACGCGGTTGATCTCTTCGATGCGGTGTTTGACCTCTTCGGGGCCGAACGTGCCGTCCTCGTAGTTCCAGCCGTTGCCCGCGCCGTCTGACGAGGTCACGTCGAACTTCACGAGGTGGATGTGCTGGCCGACGATGTCGGTCGGCGTGCGCACCTGAAAGTCGTCCACGCGGTAAACTTTCGGAATCAGGTTGACGTGCTTGAAGGTGATGCAGTCTTCCTGATTGGCGCGGAAGAAAAGCGGTTCGGGCGCACGCTGGCCGAGCCGGATCGGATCGTAGTCGCGCCAGAGCGACTCGATGCGCGTCTGCGGGAAGTGCCAGCCGGCCTTGTTGATCGTCATGTCGAACTGGAACATGACGCCCTTGTAAGTGACGGCGCGGCCGCGCGGCGCGACGGTGAGCACGGGGTTGCCGGCGGTCGGGAAACGATCCGTCACGCACGGGTCGGCGAAGGGCGCGCCCGCGATGGGCGGGAGGCCGTTGGTGAGAAACGGCGCGCTCGTGCCGTCCGTGCGGTAGCTGGGGTGAGTGGCCTTGGCGTGGAAATTCATCGCGGCTACTTCGACGGGTTCGCCGGTTTCACGAATTTCCTGCGCGCGGATGTCCGCGATCTCTTTGTCGAAACTGGTGCGCGTGTGTTGTTCGAGCGAGACGCGCGCGTCGAAAATAATGTGGCGCGGGAGACCGGCGTCAAACTCGGTGTCGAGCGGCGGGTGCGGCGGGCGATGACCGGCGCGCGCCGGCACGAAGAACGGGAAGCCGGGATTACCCGTGCCCGTGATCTGCACCTGCCCGTTGACGATGCGGGCTTGCGCTTGCGGCATCGGCGGCATCGCATACTTCGCCATGTTCGTCGCGCCGCCGCCGGGCAGAGGCACGATGGCCGGGATCGGCGTGCCGCGCAAAATTTCCGCGTCCGGCAGGGCGCGCGCGGAAGAGGTCGGGCGACCGTAGTAATCGAGTTGCGTGCCGTCCTCGAACACGTCGTGGACGCGCCAGAGTTCCCACATGCCCTGCGCGAAGTGCGGGTAGAAGTGGCAGTGGAAGATCGAATCGCCGACGGTCAGATTACGGTTGCCGCTGCCGCTGTGCGTGATTTCGAGGTTGTGACCCGAACCCGGCCCGAACGCCTGGCTGTCGTTGTAAGACGACCCTTCGCCGTCGGCCGATTTCAACCACTGGTGCGCGTGCAGGTGGTGAATGTGATGCTCCTTCGGCCCCGCATGCACGATGCGCTGCTTGACGTGGTCGCCGAGATAGCTGTGGTGAACGTTCGACGGGTCTTGCGGGTAGAAGGCTTTCGTCGCTTTGAATCCCGCCGGCGGGTTGACGAGGGTGTTCGTGCAACGCCCGTCGCGCAGCGCATCGACCGTGCAGGGCGAATTGGCCGGACGATCCACGACCATCGCCGGGTCGCCCACCGCCCACGCCGACAGGAAGAACTCTTCAAACAGACACTCCTTGCAATCCTTCATCGGCCCGACGCCGAGACGGTTGGCGAGAATCTCCGAGCCGATGCCGCCCGCGCCGTAGTTGATGGCGAAGGCGTCGCGGCTGCCGTGCAGCGTGAACTCAAGGTTTTCCGGGTGGCCGTCTTCAAAATGCGGGAACGCCTGCACCGCGCCGATCTCGTCGTGGTAGATGATGGTGAACTCGCGGAAAGGCCAATCGCGGTTGGGCGCGACTACGGGGATGTCTCTGAAAGTGCCGGCGGGGAATTTGCCGCGCCCCGGCCCCGTGATGATGGCATTCAAATCCTGATGAACGATGATCTTGTTCTTGTTCATGATCTTCAGGATCGGCAGGCCGCCATAGATATGCCACCACGGATAGACGGCATCGTAG
Organism: Pyrinomonadaceae bacterium; assembly: GCA_035644995.1. Lineage (GTDB taxonomy): Bacteria > Acidobacteriota > Blastocatellia > Pyrinomonadales > Pyrinomonadaceae > JAIVJZ01. The sequence continues at coordinate 16,283 of DASQNL010000158.1, forward strand.
TTGAGGATCGGCTGACCGGCGGGCGTGCGCCCTCTGGTCGCCAACTGGAGTTCGTCACGCGTCAACTGCGAGCGATACCACTCCGCGCCGCGCGGTTCGACGTTGACCGCGCCGAACAGGCCGGGCGGAATCTGGCCGCCGTCGCCTTCGCCGGTCGTCGTCGCGCCCGCGCTGTACAACAGGTGGACGCCTTCCTTCATCTGGCCGTCGGCATAGAGCGTGTAGGTGGTGCGGCCGCCCGGCGCGACGAGGCCGCCCGGCGGGTTCGGGTTGCGGCCGACGTTCGAGCCGTCGTCCTTGATGTCGTTGACGAGTTGGAGGCCGACGACGTGGATGGAGGCGTGGCGCGTGGCGGGCTGCTGCTCGTCGACCGGCGTGGGGTTGAGCAAATTCTGGAAGTCGATCTGCAAACAGTCGCCGACGTTCATGCGCAGGACGAGCGGCCGCGGCCGCTTGTCGCCGCGCAGGCGAACGTTGCCGGGCGAGAGTCCCTTGCGCCAGTTAATCGGCACGACGTTGTGGCGCAGCGCGAAGATCATGCCCTGCGGCTGCACCGCCCCCAGGCGGTTCCAGAAGAAGACCTGATCCAAGGCCACGACGCTCGCCTTGACCATGCGCTCGCACGGGGAGCGACTGCCGGAGGCCGTCGAGTAATCATACGAGAGGGTGTTCGGCTCCGCCGACGCCTCCGACGACATCGTCGCGTCGGAGTCCTTCTTCATCATTTCCGCCTCTTTGTAATCCTGTGAGGCGACGGCCTTCTCGCTCTCCGTCATGGGCTGAGAGCCGTCCTGAACGGGCGGCTCCTCTTGCAGCACTTCGTCGGCGATGGACGGGTCGTTATTGGGTTGATCCTGAAGCGCAGGGTCGGGCGTCGGCGATGGCGACGGCGACGGCGACGGTGTCGGCGTGGGCGTCGGCTCCTCCTCGATCAGGACTGGCCCCGGCGTCGGATTCGGCTCCGGGGCGTAGACCGACGTTGAGGTGGAGTCGTCTTTGACGGTGTTCGTGCCGGTCGTCGTGGTCGGCGACTTGGTCGTCGTGGTCGAAGTTCCGGTCGCCGGAGTGGGCGTCGGCGTCGCAGTTTGCCCCGCCGCGCTTGACGACAAGGCGCACATGACGGCGACGAAGGCCGCGCAGAACAACAAGAACGATTGGAGCGATTGCCGGTAGGCACGATCTGTAGACATAAACTCACCTCTGAATGCTGCCCGGTCGGCCGGTCGGGTCGTAAATCGTTACGACGCGCGACGCGTGAAACCGGAGACATGGTTTAGGAGAGTTTCATGTGCGTGGAAGCGAGTGTTGCCGTGGCTGGCGCGCAT
>DASQNL010000159.1:0-2982 GCA_035644995.1 Pyrinomonadaceae bacterium
GTTCGAGAGCTTGTAGCCGCGCAGTATTTTTTCGATGTACTCGGCGCGCGGCCGCTCCTTGCCCGACGGCGCGTTGATCTCCGTGATGGCAATCCATTCGCGCAGCGTCTCGGCGCGATCCTTGTCAACGAAGGCGAAAGCCGCCTGAACGGCGGGACGATTGAGCAAGACTTTGGTTTGCTCCAGAGTCATCTGCGCTCCGCCCTCCGCGGCCGGGAAGGCGAGGCAGAGCAACAGCGCGGCGAGCCGGAGCAGGAGGCGGGACGTGCGGGTCATCAAAATCACTCCTTACAAGCGGGTTGGGACGAGACGATCAACGCTGCCAATAGTGCTTGATCTTCTGCGGGAGCAGTTGGAAAGGGACGTACTCGGCGCGTCGCCCGGCGCGCCGCAACTCTTCGACCATGCGCATCGCGCCGTCGGCGTTGCGTGTGTGGACGAGGATGGTGGCGGCCGGTTGCATGCGCGGATTGGCGGCGAGCCAGGCGGCGACGGCGTAGCCGGTGCGCTCGTCGTCGCGGGCGGAAGACTTGTAGTGTTGCGGCAGCAGGTCGTGGTCGAGGAAGACGGCGTCGTAGAAATTCCGCGAGAGCAGTTCGATGGCGCGTTGCGGTTCGATGGCGATGTCGAGATGGTCTCCTTTAAAGCGGGCGTCAAACCAATCGTGGCGCGATTCGTCGTCGTCGAGGAGGAAGATGCGGATCGCGCCGCGTTGCCGCGAAGCGGCGTCCAAACCGAGTTTGCCGAGTAAGCCCTGCCAGATGCTCATAAATAGCGAGGAGCAAATTTGCCCGCGCCCGGCGCGAGCGCGTGTTGCATTATCTCCGTGATAAAATTAGTATACCGGCAGGAAATATAGCATAGACGCTAAAGCCACGACGACAGAGCATATTCCCCCAAGCCGTCCGAAACCTTTACTTCCTCGACGCCGTTTTCGAAGCCGCGCCGTTGCGGAAAACGGAATCGCATTGATAAACGATGGCGAAGTGCCCCTACTGTAAGAGACCGCTGCCGGGCCTCGGCCTCAAGTGCCGTGCTTGCCGCCGCTATGTGCTCGGCTGGCCGCACGTCTTGCTGCTCTCCGTCTTCGTGCTCATCTCGCTCGCCATCATCCTCGAATTAGCTCTCAGCCTGCTCTAAGCTCGCGCTTCCGCCGCGCCCCGCGTGGTTGCGAGCGGGCGCAAAACAGTAAAGTTAAATGATAAAGCGAGGGCAAAATTATTGTGTTTTGCCGTGCCGGTAAATGCGTCTTGCAATCTCAGTTTCGGATGCTATAATCCGCCCCATTCCCTCAGGGATGAACATTTTGAGGAGTTCAAAAATCAAGCCGCACAGCCGAGTCTTACCCCGCGCGGCTCAGTTCCAAAGTTCAATCGAGCCTTAAACGCCGAGCAGGATGTCGTCCGACAACGCCAAAAAGATACCGCCTCTACGCGCCGTGCCTGAGAAGGACGCGGGGACGCCCGCGCTGCCCTTCGACGGCACGCCGGCCGCTTACGAAGACGCGGCGCAGTCGGAAGCATCGCTCGCAACGTGCGTCTATTGCTTCGGCGCGGGCATGGAAGTGGTGGCGGGCAAGGGCGCGCGCCGCTGCCGCTGCCGCGAGCAGGGCGGGCGCACGAAGATGCTCGAAGGCGCGCGCATTCCGCGCCGCTACGACGGCTGCTCGCTCCACAACTATTTTCCCGCGCCCAACAACGGCACCCAACTCAAAGCCTTCAACTACGCTTTCCGCCTCGTGCGCGAATACCCGGCCGTGGATCGCGGGCTGTTGTTCATGGGCACGGTCGGCGTCGGCAAGACGCACCTCTCGGTCGCCATCCTGCGCGGCCTGATGGAGAAGGGCGTGCCGTGTCTCTTCTACGAATTCGGCTCGCTCCTGAAAGAGATTCAAGACTCCTACAACAAGATTTCGCACACGTCCGAGTTACGCCTGCTCGCCCCCGTCTATCAGGCCGAAGTGCTCGTGCTCGACGAACTCGGCGCGTCGAAACCGACCGACTGGGTGCGCGATACCATGATGCAGATCATCGGCACGCGCTACAACGACAAAAAACTCACCATCTTCACCACCAACTATCTCGACGTGCGCCGCGCCGCCACCGACGAAACTTTGGAAGACCGTGTCGGCGTCCGTTTGCGCTCGCGCCTCTTCGAGATGTGCAAGACCGTCCACCTCGAAGGCGAAGACTACCGCCGTCGCTACGACACGCAGCAAACCTCTTAAGGGCGATAATATAGTTGGCTCACCCTCTGTGGATGAAGGCCGCGCGATTCGCGGTCGGGTGCATGCCGTGGTTAGGTTTCGCCTTCGGGTTTCTTTTCAAGTGCCCCTAGCAGACTACCCGCCACTAACCCTCAAGGCTCAGCCGATACGAAATCTCCACCACCTCGAAAGGTTCACCGCCCGCTCTCATCCTTTCTGCGATTGCGGGCAGGTACGGCACATGCTGTGTATGTGTCTGCTCCCCGAAAGAAAACATTTTGTCGAGCAGTTTGACGCCGGGCGGAACATTATGCCTGACCACCAGATACTTGCCGGCAGGCAAAGGCTGCTCCTCAAGCCAATGTATAACTTTGTGGCCGAACAAGAGGCAGCCTAAACTGTAAATCTCAAAAGCTAAGACCCGCCTAATAACTCGCGAGCGAGTTCTAGGCTCTCCGTATCTCACATACCATTTTAGCCATTCAGCCCTGTTCTTTACTACCACCACACAGGAGCAGAAACCTAACGCCCGAATTTGTAACCCGCGTCAAGCATAGAGCATTCAAGATTTGGGGATAAGGACAACGATGAAAGGAATGCTGTCAAGGCGTCGGGTTGAATGAGTTGTTAGATTCCGCCGCTCATTTCAACCTGCATTTCCCTTAATAAATAGCTTAGCCACGACGGTTATAAAACTTCTAGCCATAAAAATATAATCATTTATCGGTCTGGCGGTCTTCCGGGCACCTTTATAACGATGTGGATTCTATCCACCT
>DASQNL010000160.1:0-2750 GCA_035644995.1 Pyrinomonadaceae bacterium
TAAAATACGGGAGCGGTGAGACGAGATTCGCGGCGAGTTCGCCGTAAAACCCGGCGGAGAATTTCGCGCGCGTCCGGTGCTCGACGCGCACGAGTTCGTGGCAGTATTCTTCCGCGCGCGCGGCGGCGTCCGGGGCTGCGCTCCCGTCGTCGAGCGTGAGATACGTGATGTGATGCTCGCGCTTCAACTCCTTGAGCATGTGAAACGTGCGAATCTTCCCGCCCTTATCGACGGGGTGCAGCAATTCGGTTTTGAGCCAGAGAATACGCAAGTGTGGTTTCAACTTTCGGTGTGAGATGCGGCGCGCGGCCTCACGCGATGGCGGACACGACTTCGCCTGTTGTCTCGGCGGGGGCGTGCGCGGCCTCGCCGTCCATAAACTGCCGCAGCCAGATTTCCACGTTGACGAGCGACCACAAGCGTTCCGTGTGGTTCTCGCCCGCCTGATGCCGCGCCGCGAGTTCGCGGACGTAGGCCGGATCGAACAATCCGCGCGCGGCGGCGCGTTCGCCGAGCACGTACTCGTCGACGATGCCGCGATACGCCCCCCGAAACCACGAGCCGACGGGCACGGGGAAACCCATCTTCTTGCGCGAGAGGATGGGCGCGGGCAACACGTCTTTCATGCTCTCGCGGAGGATGTACTTCGTCGTCCAGCCGCGCCGCAGTTTCAGGTGTTGCGGCAGCCGCGCCGTAAACTCCACGAGCCTGTGATCGAGAAACGGCACGCGGCTCTCGATGGAGGCGGCCATGCTCATCTGATCCTGCTTCATCAAAAGTTCGTGCAGGTAGGTTTTCGTGTCGGCGTAGAGCATGCGGTTGAGCAGCGAGCGCGAGGCGTCCGTCTCGAAGTAGCGGCGCATGTCGCGGTAAGGCTCGATGCCCCCGGCGCGTTCGCGCGCCTCCGGCGTGAGCATCTCGTGCTGCATCGAGCGCGTGAAGACGGCGAAGTTGTCGAAGTAGAGACTCTCGATGTCGGGCGGCAGGCAGAGGAAAGTGCGCCGCAGTTTGTGCCGCACTTTTGAATCGAGCGCGAGGCTTTCGATGCGCCCTTGAAGCGCGCGACGCAGCCCCGCGGTCGTCAGTTTTTGATAAGCGGGCGCGAGCGCGAGGTTGTAAATCGTCTTGTAGTAACGCTCGTAGCCGCCGAGCATTTCGTCGCTGCCCTCGCCCGTCAAGACCACCTTGACGTGTTTGGCGGCAAGCTGCGACACGAAGTAGAGCGCGACGCTCGAAGGATGCGCGAGCGGTTCGTCCTCGTGCCAGACGAGACGCGGCAGCGCGTCGAAAAAGTCTTCGGGGCTGACAATCGTCTCGTGATGATCCGTCTTGAACCGCTCCGCGACGAGCCGCGCGTAATAAAGTTCGTTGGCCTCGCGCTCCGCGAAAGCGACGGAGAAAGTCTTGACGGGCGCGCTCACCATCCCGCTCATCACGGCGGCGATGGCGGAGGAATCGATCCCGCCGGAGAGAAACATGCCGAGCGGCACGTCGGCCATCAGACGAAGTTTGACCGACTCGCGGAACAACTCCGACCACTCGGCGATGTAGTCCGCGTCGCTGCGCCGCGCCGGGGACGGCTCGCCGCCTTCCGCGTCGCCCGCGAAGTGGATGTCCCAGTATTTCTCGATCTTAATTTGGCCGTCCGCGCGCCACCGCAGCGTGTGGCCGGGAAGGAGCCGTTTGACTCCGGCGAAGAGGGTCTCCTCGGCGGAGGTGCCGTGATTGGCGAGATAGTCCGGGAGCGCGCGGTAATTGATCTCCGGCCGGGAGACGCCGCGCGCCGCGAGCAGGGATTTGATCTCGGAGGCGAAAAAGAGCGAGCCGTCCGGGCGGTGAACGTAGTAGAGCGGTTTGACGCCGAGGCGGTCGCGCGCGATGAACAACTCGCGGCGGGGCGCGTCCCAGATGGCGAACGCGAACATGCCGCGCAGATGCTCGACGCAACGCGAGCCGTGCTCCTCGTAGAGATGCAGGATCGTCTCCGTGTCGCAGTGCGTGCGGTAGCGATGGCCGCGCGCTTCGAGGGCGGGGCGATGGTCGGCGTGATTGTAGATTTCGCCGTTGTAGACGATGTGGAGCGAATCGTCCTCGTTCGTCATCGGCTGCTGGCCCGCGCGCACGTCCACGATTGACAGGCGGCGATGACCGAGACCGACCGCGCCCTCCACGAACAGCCCGCTGTCGTCCGGCCCGCGATGCGTAATCACGTCGCGCATCCGCGCCAGGTCGGCCGCCTCCACGCGCCCCTCGCGCGCGCGCCCCGAATATGCGATTCCGTTAATGCCACACATAAGTAATTTGTGAGTCGTGAACCGTCAGTCGTGTGTAGAGAAAGACCGGAGTTTTATCTCCGCACGATTAACCGTTCACGATTTACTTTCTTCAAAGATTCCCTTCCGTGCTTCCGCCCGCCGCGCGCCGGAGAGCGCGATGAATAAATCTTCGCCCGCCGGGTCGGTTTCGACTCCGAGTTCGTCGCCCGCGCGTCGCGCGACGACGTAGTTGAGGCGCGCCGGTGCGCGCAGAATTTCCCGCCCGTCGAGGCGGACGGATTGACCGCCGACGGCGATCAACTCACGCGGCTCCGTCTCGTCGCGGCCGAAGCGCAGCCACGTCCACTCGAAATCGGAAGCGAGCCGCGCCGTCTCAATCGAATTCGCGCCGCCGTCGTGCCGCCGCAGCAGCAAGAGATCGCGCGCCCCGCCCTCGCCGTTCAATTCAAACGCGCGCCCGCCCACCGCCTCTAT
>DASQNL010000161.1:0-2837 GCA_035644995.1 Pyrinomonadaceae bacterium
CGGGGTTGGGCGTCCAGCCGAAGAGGAACTGGCCGCGCGCGTTCGTCGAGAGCGTGCCGTAGTCCACGCGCGCGCGGGCGAAGAGGAAGCGCGTGAACTGATAGGTGGAACGCAGGGCGAAGATGTTGTCGTCGAAGGCGACGAGGCCGTTGTCGCGGCGCGTGAGCCGCGCCTTGACGTAGCTGAACGTCGTGCGCAGCGCGCTGGTCGGCTGGAGCGTCACGCCGGCGTCGATGTCGAAGCCGTTGGCCGAGCCGGGGTCGAGGGCGTCGAAGCAGACGGAGGGCAGCGGGAGTTCGTTCCCGTTCTCGTCCTTCTTCTTGATGCAGAGTCCTTCGGCGTGCGCCTGTCGCACGGCGATGGCGTAGGGGCTGACGCGCGGGAAATCCGGCCCCGCGCCGAAGTCGTAATCGAAGATGCCGCGCCGCGTGCCGGTGAAGAGGTAGGCGTAGAACTGCTTGTTGAACTGCCGCTCGGCGTAGACGAAGATCGTCTTTTGCCGCGTCTGCCGTTCGGAATCGTCGCCGGCGAACGCGCCCCGGCGGAAGGGTCTCACCTCTTTGCCGTCCGCGCCTAGAATCGCATTCGCGCGGCGCGAGCCGAACTCCTCCTCCAACACGCGCTCGTAGCCGAAGTTCGTGCCGATCTGCACGAAGGTCTGGTGCGCGAAACTGAAGTTGTAGTTCGTGCCGTCGACCCAACTCTGGCTGCGCCCTTGCCAGTCGTAATCAATGCCCGTGAAATTCTGGAAGCGGAACGAGGTGAGGATCGCCTTCGGGTTCGGCTCGGTGCTCAGGCGGAAGCCGAAATTGACGTTGTTGGTGTTGGTGCGGCGCGTGAAGCCCACGTCGGCGCGATAGTCGCGGGTGCGGCCGTTCGCGCTGAGGGCATAGCCGAAGTAGCGGCCGGTGTAGTCGAGCAGGTAGTTGTAGGCGAAGCCGTTGCGGTTGCGGTAGTCGGTGACATCGGTGGCGAGGTTGCGGAAGTAGTTCTTCGAGTTCGTGCCGACGACCTCGAAGGTGGTGAAGGTTTTCGGATCGAGTTTGAAGCGGCCGTCGATGCCGAGCAGTTGGTTGTGCCGCTCGGTAAAGTTGTAGCTCGTGGCGAACATGCCGAGGCTCGACTCGCGCCCCACGTCGCGCTTCAAGCGCAGCACGCCGATGAAGGCGTTCTTATCCACGAAGCGCGCGAAGTTCAACTCGGCGAACTGCGCCTGGTTCAGCCGCTTGTTGTAGGCTTCAAGGCTCTCTCCCTCCCTTTGCGGGCGACGCAGGCGCAGCACTTCGAGCGCGTTGTCTTCGCGCTCCTCGTCGTTGAAGTTGCCGGGGCCGTTATCGGAGGCGAGGATGAGGCCGAAGGTGTTGCGCCCGCGCTTGCCCGTGAGCTTGACGGCGAGGTCGGGGTCGACGATGGCGCGCGTGTGGACGACCTGACTCGACGTGTCGAAAATCTCTTTGCCTTCGAGGAAGAACGGCCGCTTCTCTTGAAAGAAGATCGGGAAGCGTTGGTTGGCCGTGACGACGGTTTGATCCGCTTCGACCTGCGCGAAATCGGGGTTGAAGGCCAGGTCGAGCGTGATGGTCGGCGTCAGCCCGAACTTGCCGGTCACGCCGAAGTCGAACTCGACGGGCTTGTTGAGCATGCGGCCGGGGCCGAGTTGCGGCTCCGCGTCGGCGTTGCCGGGAAAGGGCGTGGGCAGGAACGTGCGGACGCGCTTGCCCGTCTCGGAGAGCGTGAAGCTCGGAATGATTTCGAGCGTGCGCTCGGTGGAGATGCCTTCGAGGCCGGTGAGTTTCCCGGCCTGATTCAGGAGGCCGCTGACATCGCGCGAGAGCGGCACCCACGAGTTGAATTCGTTGTTGAAGCGTTTGATGCGACGGAAGAAGTGCGCGCCCCAGAGTTTGCCCTTGCCCGCCTCGTAGCGCAGAGACTTGAACGGGATCGCCACCTCGACCGTGTAGCCGTCGCTCGTGAGCATGCCCTTCGATTCCATCACGAGGTCGAAGCTGAAATCTTCGCCGTTGCCTTCCGTGTAGATGGCGTCGGCCTGAATGCCGAGCGGGTTGAAATCCATCTCGAAGGCGCGACGCTGATCGTTGAAGGTGTCGAGGAAGAAGCCGACGTAATCGTCGTCGAAGATGGCATCGCGCTTGGCGACGTTGGCGCGAACTTTCGAGGGGTCGTCGTAGGCGTGAAAGGCGATGTAGAGAAACTTCGCGTCGTAGCCGATGAAGGCTTCGGTCGGCTGCGAGGGCGCGATGTTGTCGCCCGGTTCGGTCTGGTAGAAGTCTTTCAGCACGCGCGCGGTTTTCCAGACGGCGTCGTCCAGTTTGCCGTCAATCGTGGGCGGCGAGTCGAAGCGCGGCACGACGACGGGCGCGGCCTTCTCCGGCGGCAGAGTGATCGCTTTGCCCTTGCCCGCGGCCACTTTCGCGCGCTCAACCGTCGCGCCCGTGGTGGAACTGTCGCTCGTCGTCGTGGCGGGAGCGATGACGGGCGCGTCGCTCGTCGCCGGGGCGGGCGAGGCGGCGGGCGAGGCGGCGGGCGAGGCGGTGGGCTGCGGTGTGGCGAGCGCGCCGCCCGCGTTGGTTTTCTGTTGCGGCTCTTGCGCGAAGCGCACTTCGAGACGATTGAAACTCTGCTTGACCACGGCCGTCGCGCCCGCCTCCAACTTGAAGGAGAGCAAGACATCCGCCCCGCGCCGCTCGACCCGCGCATCTTCAAATCCGCGCCCGCGCAAACCGTCGGCGACGGACGCGGCCGCTTCCCCCGCTTCGGCCTGCGGCAGGCGCACGTAGAAACGGCCGCCGCTCTCGTAGGTCGTGTAGTCCGTCAAT
>DASQNL010000162.1:0-4284 GCA_035644995.1 Pyrinomonadaceae bacterium
GTGCGGGCTAAATTTTGCGCAAGTGAATGTCAGCCCCGGAGGTGACGATGGAGAGCTTCGCACCGCCGCCGTTGAGGCTTGTTTCGAGCGCGTCGCCGGACTCGGCCTTGACGGCGATGGGAAAGTCGGTTTTCACGCGGCCGCCGGCGGAGGTCTTCGCGCTCACGTTCAGCCTGATGTCCGCCGCGAGATAGACGGTCACTCCCGCGCCGCCCGTTTCGAGGTTGTAATCGCCGCGAGGTTGTGAAGCGATGCGGGCGCGGATGTCGCCGCCGCCGGTCTGAGCCTTAACGCCGTGCGTCACGCCGGCGAGGTCGATGACGCCCCCGGAAGTGCGCGCGTCGAGTTGGCCGCGCACGTCGCGCACGTCGATGCGTCCGCCGCTCGTGTAGGCGAGCACGTCGCCCGCTATCTCTACGGCCTCGATGCTGCCGCCCGAAGTCTCGCCGCGCACCGCGCCGTCGATCCGCTCGAAGCGCAGCCCGCCGCCAGCCGTCTCGGCCTGCACGCGCCCCTCGACGCCGCTCACCGAGACATTGCCGCCCCACGTCTTCACCTCGACATTGTAACGACGCGGCACACGGATGATGTATTCGAGATTAACGTGCTTGCGGCGACCGTGAAACGCGGAACGGACTTCGACGCCCTGCGCGTTCGGTTCGAAGTCAACCGTCAACTCGCGGAAGATACTCTCGGCCTCCTCGCGCGTCGCGGCGTTCACCTTCCGCATGACCTCGATCTCGACCGTGTCGCCCGCCGACGCCTTGACCTCGACCGAACCCTGATGGGCTTTGACGCGCAACACGCCGCCCGGCTGCGCCGGAAACGACCTCCGCAGGCTCTCGCCCTTGAAGGTCTGGGAGTAAGCCGCTCCCGCCCCCGCCCCGACAAAGAAGGCGGACTTGATCAACAACACGCCTAACGAAACCAATTGTCTTTTCATCTCTCGACTCCGCGCCTTTCGCGCCCGAACTTAATCGGCACGCAGGGCGATGATCGGACTCACGCGCGCCGCGCGCCGCGCCGGGATGACGCTGGCGAGCAACGCCACGATGATCAGCACCAACGCCACGCCGGTGAAGGTTAAAGGGTCAATCGTGCTCACGCCGTAGAGGAAACTCTCTATCAGGCGCGTGACGATGAAAGACCCCACGAGGCCGATGGCGAGGCCGATGAGTGTGAGCGTCATGCCTTGCCGGACAACCATCATCGTCACGTCGCGCGGCCGCGCGCCGAGCGCCATCCGCACCCCGATCTCGTGCGTGCGTTGCGCCACCGAGTAAGAGATCAGACCGTAGAGGCCGACGATGGCGAGAATCAGGGCGAGCAGCGCGAAGGCGCCGAGCAGGGTCATCACAAATCGCTTCGTCGCCAGCGAAAGCGAAACCTGCTCCTGCATGGTCATCACGTTCGAGATCGGTTGATCTTTATCAACCTCGCGCAGCGCGCCGCGGATGGCGGCCGTCATGGTGGCCGGAGGCGTCTCGGTGCGCGTGACGAGCGTCATGTTGCCCCACGGGTTCTGCGTGTGCGCGAGATAGACTTCGGGGCGGACGGCGGCGTCGAGGCCGGCATACTTGACATCCTTGATCACGCCGACGATTTCGCTGGGTTTGTCCTCGCCCGTCACGTCGAGTATGAGACGTTGGCCGAGCGGGTCTTTATCGGCGAAGTGGCGGCGCGCCATCGTCTCGTTGATCACCACGACGCGCGGCGACTGGTCTCTGTCCTGCGCGTTGAAGAAGCGACCCTTGACGAGCGGAATCTTCATCGCCGTCAGGTAATCGGCCGTCGCGATGCGGAAATTGGTCATCAGGCTCTGGCCGCCGGCGGCGACGGGCGGCGCGCCGGAGATGGCGAAGCCGGTCGAGTCGCCGTCGCGCAGCGGCAAGGTCGAGACCGCGCCGGCCGCCTGCACGCCGGGCAGCGCGGCGATGCGCGCCAATCCCTGCTGGTAGAAGGCGGCCGCCTGCTCCGGCTTGCCGTACTTCAACTGCGGCAGGGCGATGTCCATCGTCAGGACGTTGCGCGCGTCGAAGCCCGGATCGACGTTCAGGACTTGCCAGAAACTCTTGAGCATCAGCCCCGCGCTCGTCAACAGGATCATCGCCATCGAAACTTCGGCGACGACGAGCAGCTTGCTCAACATCCGGCCGTACTTATCGCCCCCGGCCTGACTTCTCCCGCCCAGTTTGAGCGAAGAGTTGATGTCTACCTTCGAGGCGCGCAAGGCCGGGACGAGGCCGAAGACAACGCCGGTCAGCACCGAGATGGCGAGCGTAAATAGAATCAGGCTCGTGTCGATACCGATGTCCTGCGCGCGGGGGATGCCCGCGGTGATGTAGTCGGGGATGCCGCTGATGAGGAAGACCGAACCCCAATGGCTGAGCAGCAGCCCGAGGCCGCCGCCGATCAAAGCCAGCACCAAACTTTCCGTGAGCAACTGCCGCACGAGCCGCCACCGGCTCGCCCCTAGCGCCATGCGGATGGCGACCTCTTTGTGGCGCGCCGAGGCGCGCACCAGCAGCAGATTGGCGACGTTGGCGCAGGCCATCAAGAGCACCAATCCGACCACGCCGAGCAGCAGATAAAGCACGGGACGAACTTCCCCGACCAGAGACTCCTGTGCCGGGTCGAGCGCGACGCCGACGCCCGCGTTCGTCTGCGGGTATTGCTGCTGCAACTGGCGTGCGACCGCGTCCATGTTCGCCTGCGCCTGCGCCTGACTGACGTTCGACTTGATGCGCCCGATCATGAAAACGTAACGCGTGGCGCGTTCAACCTTGTCCTCTTCGTCGAAGGCGAGCGGAATCCACAGGTCGCCGCGGCGCGGGAACTGGAAGCCTTTGGGCATCACGCCGACGACCGTGTACGAACGGCCGTTGAGGGTCAGTTGCCGGTTCAGGACGTTCGGGTCGGAGTTGAACATCCGCTGCCAGAGTCCGTCGCTGAGCAAAACCACTTGATGTTTTCCCTGCTCCTCCTCCTCCGGCTGGAACGTGCGGCCGACTTGCGCCTGCACGCCGAGCAGCGGGAACAGGCTCGGCGAAACGAGGAAGCCTTGCAGCCGCGTCGCCTCGCTCGTGCCGGTCAGGTTGGCGTTCCAATCCATGGCCGCCGCCACCTTATCCATGACCTGATTCTGCGCGCGGAAGTCGAGAAAGTCGGCGGGCGCAAACGGCATCTTTTCGCCTTGCGGCTGGGTCTGCCAGATGAGGACGAGTTTGTCGGCTTCCGGATACGGAAGCGGGTTCAGGAGAATGGTGTTGATGACGTTGAAGATCGCGCAGTTCGCGCCGATGCCGAGGGCGAGGGCGAGCACGATGACGGCGGTGAACATCGGCTGCTTCAGGAGCGTCCGAAAACTATAGCGGATGTCCCTTAAATATGTGTCCATGATGCTACCTTATTCTCTGAAGTCTATTTCAAGAGCTGTAGAAGCAATCGGTCTGACTCGTCAGATGAGAGTGGAGAGGCCGATCTATTCAAGGAGTGCTGAAGGCTCTCTGGGGTGCGCCTGCCGGAACGAGAGGCCCGGAAAAATCTAAACGAGATGTCAGGGTAAAATCGAAAAAACGATGGCAACCTTCAGTGGCGATCATCATACCACTTCCACGGGCGCGGGTAAATCGTTTGAACGATCAAAAGGCTCATTGCGGGGCAGGATTTTCGGCCGGCGACGAGCGGGTGCGCATATGGAACTCGACCGTCCCAAAAACGCAGAAAGGCTGCGTCCGGCCGCGTCTTTGCGGACACGGCGGAAAGTTTTTGTTGTCGTGCGTTCGGCGATTATGTTAGCTTCTTGAGCCGTCTTAGCGTTTCGGTCTGCGCGCTATTCCACCGGTCTCCATTCCAATAGTCTGCCGCTCGGCAGGCGACAAGGGTCGCAGCCACATCGGGTCTGACATGTTCGCCAAAGCATCCATTTCGGTTTGCTCTGCCGGGCGAAGTTTCACCAACGGCGGCGCACCGTGTTGGCCGCCGTCAGCGCAGACCCGGATGGGCGAACGACAACGTCCGTCTATTCTAAATCAACAGCCGCGGCTCGCGCTCGCCGGGTCGGGCGCGGCGGCTCAGGAACACGTCTTCCGCGCCGGCGAGGAACGCGACGGCGGAGAAAGATACCAGTCTACAGAGGATAGAAAAGGAGTCAGAGGCGATGGAAGAGAGAGAGGATATGACGACGTACAAGGTGGTGGTGAACCACGAGGAGCAGTATTCGATCTGGCCGGCCGACCGGGAGAACGCGCTGGGGTGGAATGATGCGGGGAAGACGGGGACGAA
>DASQNL010000163.1:0-2658 GCA_035644995.1 Pyrinomonadaceae bacterium
ATGTACCAGCAGGCGACCGACTGGCACCGGCGACGACCGGCGTTGAAAGATTGATTCATTGATCCATTGATCCATTGATCCATTGATTCAATGAACAAGTGAATCAATGAATCAATTCTTATCCATGCTTAAAACTATCCATGCCGCCTGCGCCTACATCATCATCGCGCTCGGCGTCCTGCATCTCCTCTTTACCTTTCGCGATTACGACGAGTTCACGCTGCGCGCGCTCTGGTTCGCGGGCGCGGGCTTCGCGATCATCTTCGCGGGCTTTTTAAACTTGATCTCCGTGAGGCTGGGCGGGCGAGACGCGCCGGCGCGCGCGCTCTGCTTCATCGCAAATGCAGCCCTCACCGTTCTCTTCGTCGCGGCTTTGTGGCTGATGCGGCAGCCGCAAGTCTTCGTCGGCGTCCTGCTCTTTGGCGTCGCCTCCATCGCCACGCTCGCCGCTCGCGTCCCGCGAGATTAAATTGTTCGTTGAATAATGTGCGGAGCGAGAACCGTGCCGCCGTCGCGTTTGCGCGCCCCGTGCGCGCGTCGCCACAGCGGCGACGCACTTCTATTGTCCCAACAGTCTCGGCAGATCGAGCAGCAGCGCGACCGTGCCGTCGCGCTGCTCGAACGCGCCGCTGACGCCGCGCCAGCGCGTCGCGTGGCGTCCGAGACTGCGCACCAACGCCTCGCGCTCGCCTTCAATTTCATCAACCGCGATGACGAACCGCTCCGGCGCGCCCGCGCTTCGCCACGCGTCCGCGTCGTCTCGCTCGCGCCGCACGATGCAGGCGGGCAGCGATGCGCCCGCGCCGCCCGGCCGCGTCGGCGACGTATCCCTGAGCAGCGACCGCAGCGAGACGAGCGGCAGACGCTCGCCGTGCCAGAGCGTCGTGCGTTGCGTCTCGTCGTCGCCGCCGATGATGTCGGCCGGTTCGAGCCGGGTGGTGGCGACGACGTGGCCGGCGTCGAGCGCATAAGCGTGTCCGTTCGCGCGCACCACGGCGACCGTGACGAGCGCGAGCATCAGCGGCACGCGCAACTCGAAGGTTGTTCCCTCGCCGCTCGTGGAGCGCACGCGCAAGTCGCCGCCCGCGCGCTCCAAGGCGTGCTCCACCACGTCGAGTCCGACGCCGCGACCCGAGACATCGGAGACGCGCCCGGCGGTGGAGAAACCGGGACGAAAGATCAGACGCAGCGCGTGTTCGTCGCTGATGCGCGCGCCCGCTTCGAGCAAGCCCTGCGCGACGGCGACGCGCGCCACGCGCTCCGTGTCGATGCCGCGCCCGTCGTCGGCCACGCGCACGCACACGCGGCTGCCCTCCGCCGCCACCTCCACGCGCACGCGCCCACGCTCTTCTTTCCCCGCCGCGCGTCGCTCCTCCGCCGTCTCTATGCCGTGATCAATCGCGTTGCGAAGCAGGTGCACCAAAGGTTCGCCGATCTGTTCCGCGAGCGCCCTGTCAACGCGCACGTCGCCGCCCGCGACTTCCAACTCGATCTCTTTACCCGCCGCGCGCGCCGCGATGCGCGCCGAACGCGCCGCGCGTTCGAGCACGGGCATCAGCGGCTGCATGCGCAGACTCATCACGCGATCCTCCAACGCGCCGAAATCTTCGCGCAGACGCTGCCTCCGCTCCGCGCGCGTTTCTCCTCCGGCCTGCGACATAGTTTCCGGCGCGTGTGATGAAGACGTTTCGAGCACGGCCAGCGTATCGGTGAACAGTTCGTGCGTGGCTTCGACCAGTTCGTCAAGTTCTTTCAAAGGCACGCGCACAAGCGTCTGTGCTTGCGAAGCGCGCGCGACGTTCGACTCTTCCCGGTCCGCGCCCGCAGGCGACTCCGCCGCCAACGCTTCGCCGAAAAACGACTCGTCATCGCCAGCCGCATACGCGTTTGGCGCGCGTGTCCCGTCGTAGTCGTCGTCGCCGGTAGTTTCGTCGCCCGTCCAGGCGATCTTCGCGCCGAAGGGGGCGAGATGGCTTTCGAGTTCTTCGCGCGCACAGGTGGTCGTGTAGAGAATGCGGAAACTGATCTCGTCGGGCATGCTCGCAGGCTCACCCGGAAACGTGGAAACGACTTCGCCGCAAGCGGCGAGCGCGCCGGTGAAGCGCGTGAAATGTTCGTCGAGCGTGGCGAGATCAAACGACGCGGCGAGCAGCACGGCGCGCGCGCCTTCTTTCGTGGACTCGTCCAGTTGACGCTGTTCGACGGCGGACAACGCGCGTGCGATCTCTTCAGGCAGCGCGACGGCGGAGCGCGTACTCTGGTTCGACGCAGTTTCGACGGGCGTTTGCGGCGTGCCCGCGTGACGGCGCAATTGTTTGAAGACGGCGGGCGCGGGTTCGTGCGCGGCGTCGCCCTCTGCGACGGATGCGAGGGCTATGGAGAGCGCGTTCGTCGCGTCTTCGCAGGTGTCTATGACGGCGTCGGTGAGCGTCGCGCGCCCGGCGCGTACGGCGTCGAGGAGGTTTTCAAATTCGTGCGCGAGTTGGCTGAACGACGCGAGTTCGGGAACAGTCGAGGCCGTGCCTTTGAGCGTGTGGACGTGGCGAAAGATGCGCGCGACAACCGCGCGCCGCGCGCGCCCGTCTGTTGCAGCATGGATGCGGCGCAGGCGTTCGATGTCTGCGAACAGAGCTTCGACGCGCTCGTCGGCCTCGCCCA
>DASQNL010000164.1:0-2335 GCA_035644995.1 Pyrinomonadaceae bacterium
CGGTCGGGCCTTTGGGCATCTCGTCCAGAAAAATGATCGTCTTCGGGCACTTGAAGTCGGCGAGACGCGCGCGGCAAAACTCCAAGAGTTCTTCGGCGGCGGCCTCGCGGCCTTCCTTGAGGACGACGAAGGCGGCCACCTCTTCGCCGTAGAGCGGGTCGGGCACGCCGACGGCGGCGGCCGAGGCGACGGCCGGGTGCGTGTAGAGCAGTTCGTCGATTTCGCGCGGGTAGATGTTCTCGCCGCCGCGGATGATCATGTCCGACTTCCGATCCGCGATGTAGTAAAACCCTTCGGCGTCGCGGTAGCCGATGTCGCCCGTATGAAACCAGCCGCCGCGAAAAGCCTCCGCGGTGGCCGCCGCGTTTTTGTAGTAGCCCTTGAAAACGTTCTCGCCCCTGAGGACGATCTCGCCGCGTTCGCCGGGCGCGACTTCCCTCCCGGCTTCGTCGAAAACTTTGATCTCGCAGCCGATTGATTGGCCGCATGAGCCGGGGCGGCGGCGCGCGTCGGGCGGGTTGAACGTGGCGCGCACGGTTGACTCGGACAAACCGTAGCCCTCGATGACGAGACACTCGAACGTCTCCTCGAAGCGGCGCAAGACCTCGGCGGGCACGGGCGCGGAGCCGCACATGGCGAAGCGCAGTTGCTCCCGGCGCAAGCCGGCGGGAACGCCTTCCGGGTAGGTGGCGAGGAGCATCGAGAGCATCGTCGCCACGGAGCCGAAAGAGGTCACTTCGTAATCGGAGATCGTCTGCCAGAAGCGCGAGGCGGAGAAGCGCGGGCTGACGACGCTCGCCGCGCCCGCGTACATGGCGGCGATGGTCGTCACCATCACGGCGTTCATGTGAAAGAGCGGCATCACGGAGAGCAGGCGGTCGGCGGGCGTGAACCGCAACCAGCGGACGATCTGCCGCGCGTTCGCCAGCAGGTTTCCGTGCGTCAGCAGGCAGCCCTTCGGCCGTCCGGTCGTGCCGGAAGTGTAGATGATGATCGCCTCGTCGTCGCGGCCGAGTGTGAGTTCGCGCCAGGAGTCTGCGGGCGTCGCGGCGGAATTCGCGTTGAAGTTCGCCTCGTCGTCGAATTCGAGCGCGGTGTCGAGACTCGGAACTTCCGCCCGAATGCGCGCCGCCGCGTCGCGGAATTGCGAATGGTAGAGCAGCAACTTCGCGTCCGAATTGCCGACGACGTAGGCGGCCTCTTCCGGCTTGAGCAGAGAGTTGACCGGCCCGGCGAGCGCGCCCGTCTTGAAACAGGCGAAATAGGCGATGACGTATTCCGCGCTGTTCGGTAGGAGCAGGCTCACCACGTCGCCGCGCCCGACGCCGTGCGCCGCGAGCGTGTCGGCCGTGCGGTTGACGGCCGCGTCGAACCCGGCGTAAGTCCAACTCCGCCCGTTGCGCGCGTCGGAGAGGAAAGTCGCGGCGGGAGTTTGGGCGGCGCGAAGTTCGAGCAGTTCGCGCATGTTCGTGTCGGGGTTTCTCGTTTCAGTGGTCATTATCAATTCAGATTGCAACGCCGTGCGGCTGTGCGGTATAAAGTGCAGGCAAACTGAGGCGACCGAACCGCTCCCGTGCGCTCGCGCCGGCAGGAGGCCACGCGCGCCACAGCTTAGCGAAACGCTCCCATCTCTACAATCGTTCAGCACCGATCATTGTTCGTCTCCGCAGCCCGACGCCGCAACGCGCCCGGCACGCGCCCGAAACGCTTTCTTTTATGGACACCTATCAGAATTTCATTGACGGTCAGTGGGTTCTCTCCGATGCCGCCGCCACCGCAACCAACATCAACCCCGCCAACACCGACGACGTGCTCGGCGCCATGCGCCTCTCTTTGCGCGAAGAGGCGCGCCGCGCCGTCGAGGTAGCCCACGCGGCCTTTCGCGATTGGCGCGCCACGCCCGCCCCGGCGCGCGGCCGCATCATCGCACGTTTCGCGCGCCTGCTCGAAGACGACACCGAGAACCTCGCCGCCCTGCTCACGCGCGAGGAGGGCAAGACGCTCGCCGAATCGCGCGGCGAAATCAAGCGCGCCGTGAACGTCGCGGAGTTTTGCGCGGGCGAAGCGCGGCGCATGAACGGCGAGACCATCCAATCGGAACTGCCCGCCAACTTCGCCTACACGATCAAGCAGCCGCACGGCGTCGTCGCCTGCGTCACGCCGTGGAACTTCCCCGTCGCGATTCCCGTCTGGAAGATCGCGCCCGCACTCGTCGCGGGCAACACGGTCGTCTTTAAGCCCGCGACCGTGACGCCCGCGACAGCCGTGCGCCTCGTCGAACTCTTTGAGGAAGCGGGGCTACCGAAGGGCGTCTTGAATCTCGTCATCGGCTCGG
>DASQNL010000165.1:0-7428 GCA_035644995.1 Pyrinomonadaceae bacterium
AACCACGGAGCCAGCACGAGGCTGACGACCGACATCAACTTGATCAGGATGTTGAGCGACGGCCCCGAAGTGTCTTTGAACGGATCGCCCACCGTGTCGCCGACGACCGCCGCCTTGTGCGGGTCGGAGCCTTTGCCGCCGTGCGCGCCGCCTTCAATGTACTTCTTGGCGTTGTCCCACGCGCCGCCCGCGTTCGCCATGAACAGCGCGAGCATCACGCCGGTCACGGTCGCGCCCGCGAGCAGCCCGCCGAGCGCCTCGACGCCGATCAGCTTGCCGACGATGATCGGCACGGCCACCGCGCTCACGCCCGGCACGATCATCTCGCGCAGCGCAGCGCGCGTCGAGATGTCCACGCAGCGCGCCGAGTCGGGGATGACGCCCGGCAGTCCCTCGCGCAAGCCGGGGATGTCGCGGAACTGGCGGCGCACCTCCTCGACCATCCCCTGCGCCGCGCGCCCGACCGCCGTCATCGTGCTCGCGCCGATGAAGAACGGCATCACGCCGCCGAGGAAGAGTCCGATGACGACTAGCGGGTTGATGAGGTCGAGTCCGGTCGTGCCGAGACCGACGGCCGAAGAGTAAGCCGAAAAGAGCGCGAGCGCGGTGAGCGCGGCGGAGCCGATGGCGAAACCTTTGCCGATGGCGGCGGTGGTGTTGCCGAGCGCGTCGAGGCCGTCGGTGATCTTGCGCACTTCGGGGCCGAGGTGCGACATCTCCGTGATGCCGCCCGCGTTGTCGGCGATGGGGCCGTAGGCGTCAACAGACATCGTCACGCCGACGGTCGCCAGCATGCCGACCGCCGCGATGCCGATGCCGTAGAGTCCCGCGAAGGAGTAGGACGCGTAGATGGCCGCGCAGATGACGAGGATCGGGTAGATGCAGCTCTGCATGCCGACGGCGAGACCCGCGATGATGTTGGTGGCCGCGCCGGTCTCCGAAGCTTGTGCGATGCGGCGGACGGGCCTGGACGAAGTGTAATACTCGGTGATGAGGCCGATCATGATACCGGAGAGCGTCCCGGCCACCACTGCCCAAAAGGGGCCGTAGGTGCCGTAGGTGGCGCCGCCCGCCGTGCGCTGATCGATAGGGAGCAGCCCCGTCAGGAGGTAGGCGAAGACGAGGAACAGCCCGGCCGCGATGAAGGTCGTGCCGCGCAGCGCCGTCGCCGGGTTGCTGCGCTCCAGCAGGCGCATGAAGCCGATGCCGATGACGGAGGCGACGAGGCCGGCGACCGTGTAGCCGATGGGCAGGCTGACGGCGTTGAAGTTGTTGGTGATGAGCGGGCTGGTGGCGGCGATGGCGATGGTGGCGATGATCGCGCCGACGTAAGACTCGAAGATGTCCGCGCCCATGCCCGCCACGTCGCCGACGTTGTCGCCGACGTTATCGGCGATGGTCGCCGGGTTGCGCGGGTCGTCTTCGGGGATGCCGGCCTCGACCTTGCCGACGAGGTCTGCGCCCACGTCCGCCGCCTTCGTGTAGATGCCGCCGCCGACGCGCGCGAAGAGTGCGATGGAACTGGCACCCATCGCGAAGCCTGAGATGATCTCGGAGAATTCGCGCCACGACGCATCGGTCATCACGCGCGACGCCAGCAGGGTGAAGATCGCGCCGATGCCGACGAGGCCGAGGCTCGCCACGCTCAAGCCCATCACGGCGCCGCCGTTGAAGGCCACGCGCAGCGCCATGCCCTGCCCCTTGCTGCGCGCCGCCTCGCTCGTGCGGACGTTGGCGCGCGTCGCCGCTTCCATCCCGGCCAGTCCCGCGATGATCGAACAGACGCCGCCGCTGATGTAAGCGAGCGCGGTGTAGGGGCCAATGGCCCAGAACAGCAAAGCCGCGACGATGAACAGGAACGGGATGACCACCGTGTACTCGCGTTTGAGAAACGCCATAGCCCCGGCGTGAATCTGCTCGGCAATGCCGCGCATCACGGCGTCGCCTTCGGGCTGCCGACGCACCGAGAAGTAAGTGAGTGCCGCGAGGCCAAGCCCGACGATACCTGTCCAGAGGGCGAAGTAGGCGATGTCGGTGATGGCGAGCAAGAGTAGGCCGCTTCCGACGGATGGCGTTAATAACACGATTGAGTGATTCCTTCCATTGGTTCTATGTGATGTTGGTTAGAGAATTCGCGCGCCCCGGATGCACAATTGTGGACGGACGGAGACGCACAGGAAGCGCGTCCCGTGTCCTACTGCTCATCAGCAAGTCGCGCCAAGAAACCGACATTATGGCCGATTTTTGCCCGAACTGTCCACCGAAGGAAGGGCAAGGTAGTGATGTAATTCAGTGTTACTGAAAAATGAAAGCGACTCGGATGTTTTGAAAAGCGTTGACAACTTTCCAGATAAAGAACATAGTGCCTCAGTACGGCAGTCATACATAACCCTCAAGTCCTCATCAATCCGATGTAGCGGATGCCAAGCCATTGCACTGCTCACAATGCGACGCTGGCATTCCTAAATTTCCGCAGAGCAAGCTAAGGAAAAGACTATGAATAAATCCCGGAGAATAATCGCAGGATTTGTCGGAGTGTTTCTGCTCGTAGTTGCCTCAATGCCGGCGCAGGGGCAGATGATAGGGTTCGAATCCACGCCCGTTAGCAACTCCTGCGCTGCCGGTTGGCTACTCTTCCCAGGGTCGAACTGTCCCCTGCTCCACTTTCCCAAGGCAGCGCAACAGTACTGACATGCGGGATGACCAGCCTAGCTGCAATTACGCAGGGGGGAGGCTTCAACTACGTGCCAGTCGGCGATCCGGTCATACCACCCGGGTGGGCGTGCTTCTTCAATGGGTGCTCGGCGGCTCAGATTACGCTGACATGCTTCCAAATCGGATTCGAAAATGACGAACTGAAAGCACAGGACAAAGTAGTCATCAAGATGCGCCGGGGGGAAACCCGTCGTGCCAGGCCGAAAGTTCCTGCCGCCGGAAATCAGTCGGGGCGGGCGGACGGCACTCAGGCTGCGTCGGGACGAAGGCGGAGCACGTTGTCCCGCGCACGCAAGCAACGATTGAAGGCCACGGTCGTCGCCGCTACCACAAAGTCCAATTAGCTCGTCGGATATTCAATTGTCGGTTGTGGCGCAGGCATACCAACCGCCTCAAACTTTGCAAGGCAAGACTCATCTGCCGCATGCAATCCCTGCGCGCAAGACATGTTGGATGTCCTTCAACGGCAGCATGTGGATGGTCGCCTTTCTCCGCTGCGAAGCGGCATATCTTGAACCCAAGATGTGCCGCTTTCCTGTTTTTAAACAGCCGGACGCCCGCAAGTTAGTAAAGGCAAGCCGGATGATAAAGTGAAAGTGATCGTCGAGATGCCGCGCTCGTTACGTGACGAAGCCTTAGAAGTAGCACGGCAACAGGACGTTTCACTTTCACAGGTTCTACGCATGGCAGCCCGCGCTTTCGTTGCAGGTCGTCTCACTTTTTCATTAACAGAAGAGTGGAGGTTGTTGGCTCTTTCAAGCGAAGCGGCGCAATACAGTTTGCCATCTCGACCTATCTTTTCAATCAAGCAAAATGTAGACAGTTAACAGTGCGTTGCCTATAATGCTCTCGGTGCTAGTAACACCACCGAGAGCGGTATCCGCGACCGTTTGAAACGCGGCTTTTTTGTGTCCAGCGGTTGTTGTCGGGTGTCTGTGCGAATACAAGACCCGCAAGGGGAATAGCACAGGCCGTCTCTCGGCGGTTACTAGCACCCGACAACCCTAGTAAAAACCGAGAGGACATTCAAATGAGCACAACAATCCCGTTAGCTTGTATTGTCGAGTATGAAGTTGGACTTGATCCCGACAGCCTCACGCCCGCCAGAATAGAAGAAATATCCGCCCAACAATCCATCTTCCTGTGCCAGTGGCTTTTCTACTTGCTCAGGCAAGCTGCCGTCGGCGCATCCTCCGATCCACTTTTCAAGCCACAAACGTTCCTTCCCGCAATTGAAGCTGTCTCCCTCGTCGGCGAAGCTATCAGCCATGCCGCAAACGAACACGTCGAACGCCTGTCCCGTTTACAACAACAGGGCAGCAAGCAGGGCAAGAGGCGTTGGGCGATGAATGAGTTTGTAGGGGCAGGGCTTGTCCCTACAAACTCATTTGATTCTTACGCGCTTTCGGGGACGAGCGAACTCTTGCGCTCGCCGCGCCGCAGTTTGACGAGGGCGGTGACGGCGAGATAAGTGGCGAGGAGAACGAGGGCGGCGGAAGCGAGGGCGTTGATGAGTTTGATGTCGAAGCCTGCGGAGGCGCGCAAATTTCCGTAGGCGAGTTTAAGAAGCGCCCAGAGCGTGATGGTGAGGACGAACAGCATGGGGTAGAGCGTGAAGGCGATGCGCCGGCGGGCTTGATAGAGCCAGACGGTGATGGCGAGCAGGGTGAGCGCGGCGAGCAGTTGGTTCGACGCGCCGAAGAGTGTCCAGAATTCCGTCCACATGCCTTCGCGGGCGTAGATGATGAAGTAGAAGGGGAGCGCGACCGTGAGGAGCGTGCCCGCGAGCGCGCCGACGCGGCCGCGCCAGCCGAAGAGTTCCTGCACGATGTAGCGGCCGAGGCGCGTGCACACGTCGAGCGTGTCGAAGACGAAGGTGGAGAAGGCCATCGCGCCGAAGGTGACGGCGAACTTGAGATTGTCCGCGCCGATGATGAGCGTCATAAATTGGCCGATGCCGTTGCCGTAGATCGTCCCCGGCGCTTTGCCTTTGAGGTCGAGGGGCGCGGCGATCATCACCGTGACGAGCGCGATGAGCGCGACGAACCCCTCGGCCAGCATCGCGCCGTAGCCGACCGGCTTGATGTCGGATTCGCGGTCAACCTGCTTGGAGGTCGTGCCCGAACAGACGAGGCCGTGGAAGCCGGAGCACGCGCCGCAGGCAATCGTCACGAAGAGGAAGGGAAAGAGCGTGCCCGTCAAGCCGCCCACGTCCCACGACTTGAACGCCGGTTGCAGAATTTGATAGCGACCCGACAGACCGCCGAACAGCACGCCGACGATTCCGAGCGCGAGCGCGCTGTAGAGGATGAACCCGCCGAGATAGCCGCGCGGTTGAAGCAAAGCCCAGACGGGCACGACGGAAGCGACGCAGCAGTAAAGGAGAATCAGCACGCCCCACGTTTTGTGGTCGAGCAAGAGCGTGGTCGAGACTTTCGTGCCGAGCCACGAGAGAGCGAAGGTGGCGGGCACGAAGATGACCGTGACGAGCCAGAGCGGCGGCTTCAGGTAACGCTCGACGACGCCGAGCAAAAGCGAGAGCAGCAGGTACATGACGCTCGCCGCCGCGACCGCGCCGCCCGCGTTGAAGCCGGCCGCGCCGCCTTGCCGTAGTTCCTCCGTGCCGCTCTTGAAAGTGCCCGCCGTGATGTCCGCGAAAGCGACGATGACATAGACGAGCGCGATCCACATGAAGCCCATCATGGCCGCGCCCGCGCGGTTGCCCAAGTGTTCGCGGGTGATCTCGGCGACGGAGCCTGCGCCGTGGCGCACGCTGGCGGCGAGGCTCGTGAAGTCGTGCACCGCGCCGATGAAGACGACGCCGAGGCCGATCCAGAGCAAGCACGGCAGCCAGCCGAACGCCTGACACGCCAGGATCGGCCCGGCGATCGGGCCTGCGGCGGCGATGGCCGAGAAGTGTTGGGCGAAGAGATAGAAGGGGCGGGTGGGGATGAAGTCCACGCCGTCGTTGACGGTGTGGGCGGGAGTGCGGCGAGCATCGTCCAATACGAATTGGCGCGCGATCCAGTTGCCGTAAAAGCGGTAGGCGGCAACGAGCAGAAGCATGAATCCGAGCGCGATCAACGTCAGGCTCATCGGCGAATCTCCGGTATGAAAGATAAGGATGGAAGGATGGAAGGCGGCAAAAGTTGCGGCCTTCCGGGAACGGGCGGGATTATAGAACGAACCACAGTTCCACGCTAACAACGGCCGCCCGTGCGAAGCCTGCCGGGAGAGAAACGAGAAGACGGCGAAGTAGGCGACGGCGAGGGCTGGCGGCGGCACGCCGCGTTGAAACGCGCCGCCCTCAAGCGGCGCGGCGCGAAGATGAGCGGCAGCCGCCGCCCCGGCCAGACGAGATGGGCGCGGATGAAAGAGAGCGTTTCGGGAGGCGCGGCAATAACCTCCCGCCGATTTTACCGCCGCCCGCTTTTAACTAACGTGCTCGTCTAACTAACGTGCTCGTCGATTTTAATGTTTCGCGCGGCGAGCGCGGCGACGAATTTGTCGGGCGGGACGACGAGTTCCTGCGGGCGCGCGCCTCTTTCGGTCGTCTCGCCGCGCGCCATCATCTGCGCGATGACGGAGGCGGGAAAGGCCGTCGTGCGCATCATCGCGCTCAAGCCCGTGCGCTCGTCGAAGCGGTCGATGATGTCGTAGCGCAGCCGCAGGTCGCGGCCTCCGGCGCGCCCGCGAAAGGCGAGACGGATAAGCGTCACGTCGGGTTCGTCGGCGGGCAGGCGGCGCGTGAGCAGTTCGCCGAGCAGGCGGCGCGGGCGGACGCGCGTGCCGTCGAGGTCGATTTCTTCGCCGCCCGCGAGTCCGAGGTCGGCGAGTAGTTTGAACTGTTCGCAATGGCCGGGGTAGCGGATGGTTTTGTAGTCGAGTTCCTGAAGGCGGCCGTGAAAAGTGTCGGGCAGCGTGGAGGTGCCGCCGGAAGTTTGGAAGGCTTCCATGCGCTCGAAGGGCGCGGGGAACGACAGAGCCTCAAGCTCCGTCAGCGACTCGACCTCGACGATCTGGCCGCCGCGAATCACGCGCGCGCGCTCCACGTACTCGTTGATCAAACCTTCGACCGAAAAGACGATCTGGTAATTGAGCGGCGGGCGGGGCTGTTGCGGCAGGCCGCCGACGCGGATGTGGATGGCTTCGAGTTCGTCGAAGCGCGCCGCGCCGTGCGCCGCGAGCACGGAGACCATGCCGGGCGCGAGGCCGCAATCGGGGATGATGTTGACGCGAGCGGCGCGCGCCTCCGCGTCGAGCGCGAGTTCGGAGGCGACGACGGCGTTGTTGCCGCCGAGGTCGCAGAAGTTGGCGCGCGCCTCGATGGCCGCGCGCGCGAGTTGGAGGTTATGGAAGTAGGTGACGCAACTGATGACGGCATCGTGCCCGCGCATGAGCGCGACCGTCCGCGCGTGATCGTTGACATCAACCTCGACGGGCGTGAGCTTCGCGCCGCCCACGGCGGCCGCGACCGCGCGGGCGCGCTCGGCGTCGAGGTCGGCGACGGTGACGGTTCGCACCTCGGGCGAGTTGTGCGCGAGGTCGTAGGCCGCGCCGAGTCCCATGCGCCCCGCGCCGAGTACGAGAATCTTCATCGAGTTTGAGAGAGTCGCCCGTCCGCGCGGGCGGGCTGTTACTCGGCCGCGCCCGTTTGGGCGGGGTGGCTGAGTTTGCTGTGGCCGTAGCCGTACAGGAAATAGAGGACAAGCC
>DASQNL010000166.1:0-9462 GCA_035644995.1 Pyrinomonadaceae bacterium
GTGGCGATCAACGACCGGAAATATTTCACGCAGATCAGTCGGCATCTCGAAGGCGACCTCACCGATAGTCTCTCCGGGCAGATTCAACGCGCGCGCCTCGTGCCGCCTTTCAAGGCGGGCGACTATTCGCGCGGCATCACCGATACGACCGAGACCTACGTGGCGACGCTGGCCGAGAAACGCGGCTTCAGTCTGGAAGGCATCGATCAGAGTCGGGCTTATCGCCCGGCCGCGCAGACGCGACGAACGCGTCGCAGCCAGGGCGGGTTTTCTACCTGCGGCACGGGGCTGATCATTCTGGTCGTCATCATTTTTCTGCTGTCGAGCCGTGGGCGCGGAGGCGGGGGCAGCGGATGCTTGAGCATGTTGTTGCTCAACTCGCTTCTCAGTAGCGGCAGCGGCCGCGGTTCGAGCGGCTGGGGCGGCGGCAGTTTCGGCGGCGGCGGCGGAGGCGGTGGCGGTGGCGGCTTCGGGGGCTTCGGCGGCGGCGGCAGTTTCGGCGGCGGCGGATCGGGCGGCAGTTGGTAAACAGCTTTGTCAGTTGTCCGTGGTCAGTTGTCCGTTGTTTTTGTCTGTCATCAACGGTTAATTGTTCAATCAAAACTTCAAAGGTTAACGTAATAAGACACAAGCAACCGACAACTGACCACGGACAACTGACAGCTTCTAGTTTCGAGGAGTGCTGATGGCTAACAAGGTAGCGCAAGAGGCTTTCAATCATCTGATCGGCGACCTGCGCGCGACGCACGGTGAGAACCTCGCCTCGGTGGTGTTGTACGGGTCGGCGGCGGCGGGCGATCATATCGACCAGAGTTCCGACTACAACCTGCTGATCGCGCTCACGCGCATCACGCCCGAAGAGTTGCGACAGGCGCAACCGCCCTTGCGCGAATGGCGGCGGCTGGGTCATCCGCTGCCGGTGTATTTCACGACCGAAGAGTTGCGCGACGCGGCGGACGTTTTTCCGATTGAATTTCACCAGATGCAGCGCGCCCGCGTCGTGCTCTACGGGAACGATCCGTTCGCCGATCTCGTAATACACGATCACAACCTGCGTCATCAGACCGAGTACGAACTGCGCAGCAAGTTGATTCAACTGCGGCGGCTCTACATCCCGGCATCGGTTTCGGTCGAGAAATTGACCGACCTGATGGGCGAGAGTTTGACGAGTTTCGCCGTGCTGTTCGCGCCCGCGCTGATGCTGCACGGCGTCGCGGAGCCGCCCGTCTTGAAGCATGATTGCGTGCAGGCGGCGGTCAAACATTTCGGGTTGAACCCTGATCCGTTCGAGCGCATCTTCGCCCTGCGCGAGAAGGGCGCGCGCGCCCCGAACGAGGCCGAGGCGCACGAATTGTTCGCCTCGTATCTGGCGCAGATCGAGATCGTCACGGAGGCGGTCGATGAGTTGAGATTGGGCGCGTAGAAATTAAGGGGATCAAAAGTTGCTTGCTGGTGATCTCCGGGCTGTCTATTCTTTAGTTGAATCAAGGAGAGAGTAATGAATAAGAGAAGATTTTTGCAGTTGGCCTTAGTGGTCTTTGTATCAATGACGGCCAGCGGGTGCGGCTACAATACACTGCAATCGAAACAGCAGAACGTCAGAGCTAAATGGGCGGGCGTAGAAAGTCAGTTGCAGCGGCGCGCGGATTTGATCCCGAACCTCGTCGCGGCGGCGCAGTCGGCCGGCGTGCAGGAGCAGGAAGTTTTCGGGCAGATCGCGGAGGCGCGTTCGCGCCTGTTGAATGCGACGGCCGCGCAGCCGCAGGGCGAGGGCGGCGACAAATCGCCGGAGCAGAAAGAAGCCATCATCGCCGCCAACAACAGTTTCGGCGGAACCATCGGGCGGCTGCTGTCGCTGCAGGAAGCCTACCCGCAGTTGCAGTCGAACCAGAACTTTCTGAAGTTGCAGGACGAATTGACGGGGACGGAGAATCGCCTGGCGACTTCGCGCAACGACTACACGACGGCGGCGCAGGACTACAACACGACGCGCGGCAGTTTCCCCACCGTGCTCGCGGCCAAACTCTACGGCTTCAAAGAGGAGCCTTACTTCAAGGCCGAAGAGGGCGCGCGTCAGGCTCCGCGCTTCGACCCGAACACGATGCGCCGCGATCAAGGCAACAGCAAATAGGATAAGCGCGCACGCGGCGCGACTCTATCAAGAGCGCACAAGGAAAATCGGAGGCCGCCGGCAAACTGCCGGCGGCCTCCGATTTTTTATGACGGGTTTCGACCAGGCCGCGCCGACGTTCGCCTGAACTTCAGAACCCGCGCGAACTGCACATCCCGCAATGGTCGCAGGGCTTACCGCCCGGTTCGACGTTGCAGACCTTCTCGCGCTCGAAGAATTCGACCAACTCCGAGACGGCTTCATCAATGCCGAAACGCTCCTCGCTCGGATGCACCGCCGGGACGTATGTGCCGCTCAACCAGTGCGCGGGGTGCCCGTCCGCCTGCGAAGCGGCGTGGCCGGGTGGTGGTGGCGGCGACGAGCGAACTTGAGATGGCTGCGGCGGCGACTGTTGGCGCGCGTCGCCGTGGCGGGCAGCCGGGCGCGGCGCGTTGTTCGTGGAGACGTGGGATTCGATCTGCTTGAGTCGCTGCCCGATCTCGGAGACCGACGCGCGGAGCGCGGCCAGTTCGTCGCCGACGCTCGCGCTCGCTTCACGCCGCGCAGAAGACGCGCCGCCTTCGGCGGGCGCATCGCCTTTGGCGAGGCGGCCGGCGATGCGCTCGGCCAGCGAGCGAACCGGGTCTTGCTCTTTCGCGCTCAACGTCTCACTCCTTTGTCCTCTTCGGCCAACAAATCTATGTAATCCACGACGCCCACGATGGCCGAATCGATGGCCGCGCCCGCCTCTCTCGTCGCCGCGGTGGACGCGCCCCAACCTTCCTGCACGATGAGCACCGTGTCGCCGACGCCGGAATCAACCGAGTCGAGCGCGATCAAGGTCGCACCGATCTCCTCGCCTTCGAGACTCACGGGCTGGCACAACATGACGCGCGCGTTCGCGTAACGCTCGTTCTTCTGCGTCGCCACCACGTTCCCGATCACGCGCGCAAGTATCATCCGTCGTCTAGCTTCCTTCCCGTGTCACATGTGCGTCGGAATCGACGATGGCGATGATGGTGCAATCGGTCGGCGTGTCCTCGCGTCGAAAGGGAAAACTCGCTTCCTTGCCCCGGCACCACATGACCAACTCGCCCGCGCCCGCGCCGATGGCGTCGAGCGCGACGAGCGGCGCGCCCTGCGGCTCAAGCCGCCCGTTGAGCGATTGCACGACGAGGAGCTTACGCCCTTCCAGCGAATCATTCTTCACCGTTGCCACGACCGTGCCGATCACGCGCGCCAGTTGCATAAGAAGCTGTTAGCTATTAGCTGTTAGCTAAAACATTGATCCGGTCGTCAGCCTTCAACTATCGGCGCAAACATCGCGCCATCGCACAGCCGTCGCGCGGCACGCCTGCCTTCGGTCTTTAAGCTAATAGCTAATAGCTAACAGCTTCTCAATCATTGACGTAATCCACCGTGTCGATGACGCCGACGATGGCCGCGTCCACGGGCGCGTCCTTCATGCCTTCGGCGAGGCGCGCGCTCGAACCGGCGACGACCAGCACGCGCTCGTGGTAGCCCGCGCCCACCGTGTCCACGGCGATGAGGAAGCCGCTCGCGTCCGAGCCGTCGAGATTGAGCGGGCGCACGATCAAGAGTTTCTTGCCTCGCAGCCGCTCGTCCTTCTGCGTCGAGACGACCGTGCCGAGTATGCGCGCGATAATCATAAAGACAGTGACAAGTGACAGGTGACAAGTGACAAGCTAAAGACAAGTTTTGTTTTCAACTTGTCACTTGTCACCTGTCACTTGTCACTATGTTAATTGTTGGTGCCGATGGGCAAGGCGTCGTCGACGCTGCCGTGCGGGCGCGGGATAACGTGAAC
This sequence comes from Pyrinomonadaceae bacterium, assembly GCA_035644995.1. Taxonomy (GTDB): domain Bacteria; phylum Acidobacteriota; class Blastocatellia; order Pyrinomonadales; family Pyrinomonadaceae; genus JAIVJZ01. The sequence goes on from DASQNL010000166.1 coordinate 3,939, forward strand.
GCTGACGAGTTCGCCGACGCGACGCGCGGCGGCCGCGCCCGCGTCCGTTGCGGCTTTCACGGCCGCCACGTCGCCGCGCACAATTGCCGTCACGAATCCCGCGCCGATCTTTTCGTAACCGACGAGCGTCACGTTGGCGGCCTTCACCATCGCATCCGCCGCTTCGATCATCGCCACGAGACCTTTCGTCTCGACCATTCCGAGTGCTTCCTGTGCCATTCGCTCTCTCCTCGTCAAACGTGAATCGTTAAATCGCGTACCTTAAAAATGTCGCCAACAGTCTTAACCCATCAATCCCGAATCCGCAATTTGCGACGCGGGGTTTCAAGACCTACCCGAACCCGACCGCGCCGCCTGTGTCAACAACTCGATCAACTCTTCGCGCGTCAGACTGATCTTGCCGTTCGTCGCCGCCGCCGCCGCCGCTCCGCCGTTCGTCGCGTGTGCGGGCGGCGCGGGCGGGCGTTCTCCGGTCGCGCAAGTGATCCGCGTCTCGTGCAGGTAGCCGCACGATTGGCAGCGCGCGCGCTCGTCGAGATAACCCGCACGCTCGCGGACGTGGATCAATTTCTCAATCGCGTCGGGCGGGAGATTGCTCGCGCCGCCGAGCGCGCGCGCGAGGATGGCGATCTTAGCCGTGTGCTCCAGAGTCTCCAGGCGGTCGAAGGCCTGCCACACGTCTTCGCCGTAAGCGACCGCGCCGTGATTCGCCATCAGGAGCGCGTTGTGATGCTTGACGAGCGGGAGCATCGCGGCGGTCAATTCGTCCGTGGAGGGCGTGCCGTACTCGGCGAGCGGAACACACCCCAAAGTCAAAATCACTTCCGACAGGATCGGCTGATCGATTGCCAGCCCGGCAACGGCGAAGGCCGAACCGTGCGGCGGGTGCGCGTGGCAGACGGCTTTGATCTCAGGCCGCTCGCGGTAGACGAGCAGGTGCATGGCGAGTTCGCTCGAAGCCTTGCGGTCGTTCAAGGGCTGGCCTTCGATGTCCGTCAGCGCGAGCGAGTCTTCGGTCATGCGACCTTTGTTGGTCTGCGTCGGCGTGGCGAGTATCCGCCCGTCGTCGAGACGCACGCTCACGTTGCCGTCCGAAGACACAACGTAACTGCGCTCATACAGCAATTGGCCGACGCGCACGATCTCGCGTCGCGCCGTTCGCTCATCCATGACGTTTCCCGACTTGCGGCTTAATAGATATTGAAGTTGTACTCGACCGTCGCGTACTGCGAAACGGCGCGGCCGTCTTTCACGGCGGGCGTGAACTCGATGTCGCGCGCCGCCTCGACGGCCTGTTCCGTCAGCCCGTCGGGCAGGGTCGTCAGCGGCACGATCTCGCGCACCGCCCCGTCCGCCGCGAGCACCAGGCGCAACCTGACCGTGCCCGTCACGTTGTGGCGGCGGGCGTCGTAAGTGTAGTGCGGCTCCGGCTTGTAACTAATGACGGCCTTGCGCGTCACATCTTTGGCCGTCAAGACCTCGCTCTCGAAGGCCGGCGGCGGCGGCATCAGCGTCAACTGCCGCTGGCGCATCCCGCACGACTGCGGCGTGCCGTCGGTCGCCGCGACGTGCCCGGCGCGCTTCACGCCGCTCCCCACGACGACGCCCACGAGCAGCGTCAGAATAAACGGCAAAGCTCTTTTCAACACTGACATCATAATTACTCCTTCACTGGCGGCCATACGGGTTAAAGCTCTTTCTCTTCGCGCGGCGCGAGTTCTTCAAAGGGCAACAGGCTGCGCGGGTTCGTCGTGCTCGTGGCGGGCGGGCGCGCGAGAAAGTAGGAGAGCGTTTCGAGCGAGATCGTCAGATCGACGGTCTTCAATTTCACGTCGGCGCGCTTGTTGAGACGCGCGGGCGCGAAGTTTAAGACCGCTTTGACGCCCGCCGACATCACCTGATTCAACACCCTCTGCGCGGCGCGCGCGGGCACGGCGATCACGGCCACGTCGATGCGCTCGGCGCGCACCACGCGCGCGATGTGCCGCACGTCGTAAATTTTAATGTGCGCCTCGCCGACCGTCCGGCCGATGCGTTCGCGGTCGTTGTCGAACAGGGCGACGACGGCGAAGTTCGACGCGAGGAAACCATTGTAGTTGGCGAGCGCGGTGCCCAATCGCCCCGCGCCGACGATGCCCACGCGATGCTCGGTGCCGAGTCCCAGAATGTTCGTGATGTGGGCGCGCAGGTCGTTGACCGTGTAGCCGACGCCGCGCGTGCCGAACTCGCCGAAGTAGGCGAGGTCTTTCCTGATCTGCGCCGAGTTGAGATTGAACTGTTCGGCGAGCGCGCGTGAGGAGACGGTCTTGATGCCGGCGGCCGCCAGTTTGTTCAGGCAGCGCAGGTAGACGCTCAGCCGGTTCGTCGTCAACTCAGATATTTTCTCCGACTTCATCCCGGTTTCCTTTTCTTCCGACCCCCAGTATAACGCGACCGGGGCGCGCGCCCAAAGACGCCGAAAAGCCGCCGGTCGTAAATCGCGAATCGTGAATCGAAAGAAGCCGTTTTTATCGTTTCACGATTCACGATTTACGATTCAGGATTCCCGTGCGCCGTTCGTTGCCGTCGCCTCGCGCTTCAACTACAATCTCGTAGCACACGGAGACGCTCCCGAAATCTCTTCTCTCGGCGGAAATACGAACGAAGAATGATCGCACATTTATCAGGAACCCTACTCGCAAAACAGGCCACGAGTGTGATTTTGGATGTGGGCGGCGTCGGCTACGAAGTGACCATCCCGGTCTCGATTTTTTACGACATGGAGGAGCCGGGCGCGCAGATTTCCCTGCGCATCTACACGCACGTCCGCGAGGAAGCCCTCCAACTTTTCGGCTTCAACACCGCGCGCGAACGCGAACTCTTCCAGATGCTCATCTCCGTCAGCGGCATCGGCCCCAAGTCCGCCATCGCGATGCTCTCCGGCATGAACGCCGATGAGATCGTGGGCGCGATCCGCTCCAACAATCTCGCGCGCCTGACTTCGATCCCCGGCCTCGGTAAAAAGACGGCCGAACGCCTCGTGATCGAACTCCGCGACAAGATGACGACGCTCTCGCACCCCGCGCTCGAAGAACAACTCGCCGCGCGCGACGCCGGCTCCGCGCCGAGCGAAGACACTTTGCGCGAAGACACGCTCTCCGCGCTCACCAACCTCGGCTACAAGCGCGACGCGGCCGAGAAAGTGGTCAACCAGGCGATGCACGAAGGCGGCGCGCTCTCGGTCGAACTGCTCCTGCGCCGCAGCCTCAAATCGCTCTCGAAGGGATGAACAGTACAGAGGTCGGAGGTCAGAGGTCAGAGGTCAGTGAAGACAAAACTGATTCTTACTAGCCTCCGACCTCCGACCTCCGACCTCTGCTTTTATGTCTGACGAACTCGAACCAGCCAGCGTTCGCCCGTCTGCTCCGACGGATGAGGAACAACAGTTTGAGTTGTCGCTGCGTCCGGCGCGGCTCGCCGAGTACATCGGGCAGCGGAAGGCGACGGACAACCTGCGCATCTTCATCCGCGCGGCGACGATGCGGCGCGAGGCTCTGGATCATGTCCTCTTGACGGGGCCGCCGGGTTTGGGCAAGACGACGCTCGCCAACATCGTCGCCAACGAGATGGGCGCGGAACTGCGTTCGACCGCCGGCCCCGTCATCGAAAAAGCGGGCGACCTCGCCGCGCTCCTGACCAACTTGCAGGAAGGCGACGTGCTTTTCATAGACGAGATTCATCGCCTCAACCCCGCCATCGAAGAGGTCTTGTATCCGGCGATGGAGGACTACCAACTCGACATCATGATCGGGCAAGGCACGGCGGCGCGCTCCATCAAACTGGACTTGCCGAAGTTCACGCTCGTCGGGGCGACGACGCGCGCCGGTCTCATCACCGCCCCTTTGCGCGGCCGCTTCGGCATCGTCTTTCATCTAGACTTTTACAAGCACGAGGAGTTGGAGCTGATCGTGCGCCGCTCGGCGGAAATCCTCGGCACGGAGATTGACGAAGGCGGCGCGCAGGAGATCGCGCGGCGGGCGCGCGGCACCCCGCGCATCGCCAACCGGCTGCTGCGCCGCGTGCGCGACTTCGCCGAGGTTGACTACGAGGGACACATCACCCGCGAGATCGCGCACGACGCGCTCAACCGCATGGAGGTTGACACCTACGGGCTGGACGAGGTTGACCGCAAGTTGCTGCTCACGATCATCGAAAAGTTTAGCGGCGGCCCCGTCGGCCTCGGCACGATCTCCGCTTCCGTCCACGAGGAGAAAGATTCCATCGAAGAGATCATCGAGCCTTACTTGATCCAGATCGGCTTCCTCAACCGCACCCCGCGCGGGCGCATGGCGACGCGTCTCGCCTACGAGCACTTCGGGTTGAGCCGGATGCCGGAGAGTCCGGGGCTGTTCGGCGTCTAAACTAAGGGATGAGGGATAAGGGATGTGGGATGAATTAAGAAAAGCGCCGACCCGCTCGAATGCTTTATTTTCATCCCTCATCCCTCATCCCTCATCCCTCATCCTTGCTTTATGAAACGCCTTCGCTCATACACCCGGCAACATTTCGGCGTGCGCAACGCCGCGCCGTGGCTGAACATCTTCGGCCACTCGTTTCATCAATTCCACGAAAACGACCTGTTCACGCCCGCCGCCGCCATGAGCTACTTCGGGCTGCTCACGCTTTTCCCGATGCTGCTCGTGCTGCTGGCCTTCAGCAATTACTTCGACGTGGGCAGCGAACTGCTCACGCGCGCCGTGGAAGCCTATCCCGGCTCGCGCGAGTTCCTGCGCACGACCGTCCGCTCGTTGGAGAACGTGGGCACGAGCGTGATCATCACCTGCATCATCGTCACGCTCTGGGCTGGCTCGTGGGTCTTCAACGTGATGGAGCGCGCCATCAACCGCCTGTGGGGCACGAAGCCGCGCGCGTTTCTGCACGGGCGCGGACTCACCCTCGGCATGATGGGCGGCGTCGGCGTGCTGCTCATCGCCTCGATCCTGATCACCTACCTGCTCGTCGCGCTCAAGGAACTGGCCGAGCGTTTGCCGCTGCGCGTGCTGCAACGCGTGCCGGTGTTGAGCCTTGTCGGCAACGCTTTCTGGCAACTCATCTTTGCGCTCGTCAGCATCGCCGTCACGGTCGCGCTGTTCACGCTCGTCTATCGCTTCATGCCGAGCGGGCGCGTCGAGTTGCGCGATTCGATCCCCGGCGCGGTCGTCGCCGGGCTGTTGTGGGAAGCGGCGAAGTTCATCTTCGCATCGAGTCTGCACTACTTTCACTACGATCAGATTTACGGCTCGGTGGGCGCGGTCGTCGCCGTGCTCACGTGGAGCTACGTGTCGAGCCTGATCCTCCTGTTCGGCGCGCAACTCTCCGTCGTCTTCCATCAGGAGCACTCGACGGCGCACGAAGAGGTGGTCGCGCGTGAGATGGACACGCCCGCCGTGCCGATGTCGTAAGGCAGTGGGAAAAGAGGAAGGGGGAAGAAGATAAGCAGCGGGCGAGAAGCGTCGATTGAAGCGTCGGCCGGAGCGTTGCTGTT
>DASQNL010000167.1:0-10314 GCA_035644995.1 Pyrinomonadaceae bacterium
CTTACGACGGCCAGCGGCAAGATTTGCCGAACGTCGTCGAACCGCCCAACCTCGGCGCGCAGTCGTCGGCCATCCAGAACTTGATCCGCCCGCGCCTCAACGCCTACCAGATCAGTCGCAATCAGGACGTGTTCTTCGTCAAGAGCGACATCCTCGTCAATTCGAGCAACCAACTCTCTTTGCGCTTCAACCGGCAGAATTTCACGGGCGTCAACAACGAGTTTACGGGCGCGCTCGCCTCCGAAGAACATTCCGGCGACAGCCTGGCGCGCACCACCACTTTCTCCGGCACGCTCGCCTCGACCATCACACCCTCCGTCGTCAACGAGTTTCGCTTCCAGTTCGCGCGCGACGCCGAACCGGGCACGGCCAACAGCGAACTGCCGGAGACGCAGATTCAAACCGGCAACGGCTTCCTCCTCCTGGGGCGCAACAATTTCAGCCCGCGCGAGACGACCATCAGGCGCGCGCAAGTAATCAACAACCTCTCTTACGTGCGCGGCCAGCACAACTTCAAAACGGGCGTTGACATCAACTACGACAACATCTTCAATTTCTTCCCCGGCTTCTTCTCCGGGCAGTACACCTTCAACTCCTACGCCGACTTCGCCTCGAACACCCCTTCCGCCTTCACGCAACGCTTCGCGCTGCCCGGCACGTCGGGCGCGTCGAGCGACCCCAACAGCCGCGACTACGCGGTCTTCTTTCAGGACGACTGGCGCGCCACCCCCAAACTTACGCTCAACCTCGGCGTCCGCTACGACTACCAGAAACTCGCCGCGCCGCCCGTGCGCAACGAGCCGTTCTTGGCCGCCACCGGCCTCGACACCAGCACGCAGCCGAAGGACGGGAACAACTTCGCGCCCCGCGCCGGCTTTGCCTACGACGTGCGCGGCGACGGCAAGACGGTCGTGCGCGGCGGCTACGGCATCTTCTACGGCCGCACCACCGCCATCATGCTCGGCACGGCGCACACCGGCAACGGCATCCAGACCACCGGCGTCAACTTCACCGGCGCGACCGCCATCGCCAACGCCGGCCTCGTCTACCCGAACACCCTCGCCGCGCCGCCCTCGACCGGCGGCACGACCCCCACGCCCGACATCTTCGTCTTCGCCGAAGACTACGCGCAGCCCTACGTGCAGCAGGCGCGCCTCGGCTTCGAGCACGAACTCTTCAAGAACACGAGCGTCTCCGTCACCTACCTCTTCTTCAAGGGCGTGCATCTATCGCGCACGCGCGACATCAATCTGCGCGCGCCCGAACAGGTGACGGCCACCGGCGCCGGGCAGACCTTCACGGTCGAACGCTTCCCCGGCGTGAGTTTCACCGCGGCCGCGCCGAGACGCCTATTCCCTGCTTACGGCCGCATCAACCTCTTCGAGAGCACCGCCAACTCGCGCTACGACGGCCTCGCCTTTCAGGCGCAGCGTCGCTTCTCGCGCGGCTTCCAGTTCCTCGCCTCCTACACCTACTCGAAGGCGAAGGACGACAAGCCCGACCAGACGGCCGTGGTGCCCGGCGGCGGCGACGACGCCAAGATCGTCCAAAACCAACTCAACCTGCGCGACGACTACGCGGCCGCCGATTCCGACCTGCGCCATCGCTTCGTCTTCAGCCCCGTCTACGAATTCGGCAAGTTCACCCGCAGCGACAATCGCGTCCTCGGCGCGCTCCTCAGCGGCTACACCCTGTCGAGCATCGTGCAACTTCAATCCGGCTTCGCCTTCTCGCAAACCGTCGGGGCTGACCTCAACCGCGACGGCAACGCGCGCAACGACCGCGTGCCCGGCACCCGCCGCAACGGGTTTTACACGCCCTCGACTTACCAATTCGACGCGCGCCTGACGCGCACCATCTCCTTCGGCGAGAGCGCGCGGCTGCGTCTCATTCTCGAAGGCTTCAACCTCTTCAACCGCGCCAACGTGGCCGCCGTCAACACCAACTTCTTCGCCGGGCGCACGGCCACGGACGTGGGCGGCGTGCAAACGCTGACGCTCACCTCGCCCGCGGCGGCGGCCGCTTTCGGCCTCCCGCGCGCCTTCCTGACGCCGCGCGAACTCCAACTCGCCATCAAGTTCGACTTCTAAAATAACGTGAGTTCGATCTGAGCGAGGAAGAAGTTACGGCCTCGGCGCCGTTAGTGATGACAGGTGATTGCAGCCCCGTCAGGGGCGATAGAGAGTAGGCCACGGCGCAAGCCGTGGGGTCAACGCAGCACACAATGATCGAAGCCCCGGCAGGAGCGAAAGAGGTTCGCAGTTGAACCTCTTTCGCTCCTGCCGGGGCTTCGTTAATGTTACCCGTTGCTTGACCCACGGCTTGCGCCGTGGGCTATAAATATGCCGCCCTTACAGGGCTAGGGAAGAGTCGACTGTTTTAGCGTCGTCCCGCGTTGAGGATGCGGATCAGCGCGAGGAAGATGTTGAAGGCATCGAGGTAGAGGTCGAGCGCGCCCGCGATGTATTCGTTGGTCGGGTAGCGGCGCATGATGTTCGACGTGTCGTAGAGCACGAAGCCCGCGAAAAGCAGCAGCGTCGCCGCCGCCAGCCCGAAGCCGAGCGCGCTTGAGCCGACGAGAAAGACGTTGAGCAGCCCGCCGATGATCATGATGATCAAGCCCGTCCAGAGCATGCCGCGCAGGAAGCTGAAGTCGCGCTTCGAGATGAAGACGTAGGCCGTCAGGCCGCCGAAGATGCCAACGGTCAGCAAGCCCGCCTGCCAGATCGAAGCCGGATTAACCTGGCTCACGTAGTACATCAGCGGCGAGATCATCACGCCCGTGAACGTCGTGAACGCGAAGAGAGCGACGACGTTAACGACCGGCACATGGCGCACGGCCGTCGCGCCCATCACCGCGCCGAGCATCACCAGCAGCATGATGAACGGGTGCTCCGAGGCAAACTCGAACAGCGGCGGAAACGACATGCCGAGCGCGACGCCGCCGATGGCGAACAGCGTCCCGACGAAAAAGAGCGCGTAGACTTTGCGGATGAATCCCATCCGTTCGGCGACCGACGCCTGCGCCGCCGTCTGCGCTTGAAGACTGCCCCATCCGCCCTCCGCGTTGTGCGGCGGCCACGCCTGCTGCGGTTGGGGGGTGTAGCGTTGTTGATTAGGGGACTGAAAGTCGTTCATTGAAATCCTTCCTCCGTTAAAAATCCGGGTGAAAATTCCGGGGCGCGCCCACTACTTCTCCTGCGCCGCCCGTGTGCAAATTAAGATGCCGACGCCCGCGCGAAAGCTGTATCGACCGCGATTATACATCACGGGGCGGCTCCGCGGTCGCATCGCGGATGTCGCGCTGCGATGCGACCGCGCCGTGCCGCGCCGGGTCGGCCGCTCGCTCGCACAACTCTTGTTTCGTGCGGCCGGCGGCGGGCGCGTCCGCGCCGACGACGACAACGCGCGCCGGCCGCGCCCCGCCCCAGACGGCGGCGAACCCGACCGCCACGCTCAACCGCACGTTGAGGAGCGCGAGGTGGAAACCGTGTTCTTCGGCCGGCCGCAGCGTCTCATATTCAAAAGTCGAGAAGGTCGTGTACGCGCCGACGAAGCCGACGGTGACGGCGAGCCGGAGGTGCGCGCTCATGCCGAGGCGTTCGGTGGCGAGCGTCAGGAAGAAGCCGACGACGAAAGAGCCGGACACGTTGATGACGAAAGTTGCCGTGGGGAACGGCGCGGCCGTGCGCGACAGGAGCGTGCTGCCGAGAAAATAACGGAGCATGCCGCCGTGCGCGCTGCCCGCCGCCACCGCCGGATATTTCGTCAGCGTCTCCCGTGTCGGCCTCCGACTACTCAGGGTGTCGGTGCGAGCGCGTTGTACTTGCGCAGAATTTCGAGTGTGCGCGCGAGCGGGAGGGCTTCGACGGTGAGGCCGCCGCGCCCCGTCGTGGTCTGCGCGCGAAAGAGCGAGTTGTAGATCGCCTCTTCCGTCGCTTCGACACAGGCGAGAAAGAGCGGCGACATGGCTTCGTTCGCCAACAATTTCAACTCGCGCGGCGCGAACACGTCGCCCGGCCTGCCGTGGCCGCCCGCGCGCACGCGCACTTCGGGAGCGTTGGAAAACGCGATGACGTAATCGCCGCTGCCGTTCGACCCCGAAGCGCCCGTGCGTCCCAAACCCAACATCGCACGCGCCGCCATGCGCCGCAGGTTGCGCGCATCGAGGGGCGCGTCCGTGGCGATCACGATGATGATCGAACCGTCCGCCGTGTCGGCGGCGGCGGCTCGTTTGCGCTCGTCCCGCGTGCGCGCAGGCGCGCCGCCCGCCGCCGCCGCCCCGGCGCGTTCGAGTTCTTCCTTGAGATAAAACTTGCCGAGTTCACGCCCGACGGGCGCGCCGTTGATAGTGAGCACGCCGCCGTAGTTCGTCTGGACGAGCGCGCCGACGGTGTAGCCGCCGAGCGCGGGCGAGAGTTTGCGCGAAGCCGTGCCGATGCCGCCTTTGAACCCGAAGGCGATGGTGCCCGTGCCCGCGCCCACCGCGCCCTCTTCGACCGCGCCGCCCGTCGCATTCTTGATCGCGGCATGTACGTCTTCGCGCGTAATGTGCCGCCCGCGGATGTCGTTCAGGCCGCCGTCGTTCGTCTCGGCGACGAGCGGGTTGACGCTGCGCACGTCCTCGTTACCGGGGAGCGCGAGCATGTAGTCAACGAGGGCGTCGGAGACGCGCGGCACGCTCAGGGTCGAGGTCAACAGGATCGGCGTCTCGATCTCTCCGAGTTCGTTGACCTGAGTTGACCCCGCGAGTTTGCCGAAGCCGTTGCCGACGAAGACCGCGCCCGCCACCTTCTCACGAAACAGATTGCCCGCGTGCGGCAGGATGGCCGTGACGCCCGTGCGAATGTCTGAGCCGCGCATGATGGTCGTGTGGCCGACGCGCACGCCCGCCACGTCCGTGATGGCGTTCGACGCGCCCGTCTGCAAGACGCCGACGCGCACGCCGATCTCCCTGGCGCGCGGCCTCTGGTTCTTCCGCACGTCGGTTTGCGCGCTGACCGGAACGACGTTGATCCAGGCGAACGCCAGCGCACAGAGAAGTTTTTTGAAATCCATTTTTAATCAAGCATTAATCAAGAATAAGTGTGAGAATCGCCGCGCCGTCCCGCGCCTGCCCCGCCTCACGTTATCCGTTTTTTCTCTTCCGTTTTCGTGTGAAACTTGCGCCGCCCGGTGTTATACTTCGCGCCCAACTCCCCCCGACCTTAGCGCGCGACTCGCCGCGCCCTTGTTTCAGTTACAAAGCCAACCTCGCGGCTGAACTCTAACATTAAGGACAATCCGATGAAACAATTCCTTCCCCATAACGCCCGCGTCGCCTTATTCATCTGCACGCTCGCCTTCGTGTTTGCGGGCGCGCAAAACGCTCACGCCCAAACCTGTGCGCCGCCGCCCAATGGTCAGGTGCACTGGTATCCATTCGACGGTGCCGCCACCGACATCGCGGAGAACCAGAGCGGCATATTGAGGAACGGCGCGACCTTCGCCCCCGGCATGGCCGGGCAGGCGCTCACCCTCGACGGCGTGGACGACTACTTCGAGGTCAACGGGTTCTTCCTGTCCATGAATTTCAACGCGCTCAGCATGGAAACGTGGATCAAGCCCACGCAGGTCTTGACCGGCCGCATCTTCGACAAAGCCCCGCCGGGGGAAACAACGGGTTTCTGCTCGAACTGTTCGGCGGCAAACTGCGCGCCGTCTTCGGAGCAAATTCCGCCGTCAGCATCGGCTTGATCCCGGCGGGCGTTTACACGCACGTGGCGGCTACTTACGACGGCACGAACATCCGCCTCTATATCAACGGCGCGCTCGACAGCACGACGCCCGCCACCACGCCCGGCGCGATTGCGTCCAACTCGCTCAACGCCTTTATCGGCGCAGGCCGCGAGACCATGACAGCCTTCGGCGGCCAGATCGACGAGTTCGCGATTTACCGCACCACGCTGACGGCGGTCGAAATTCAGTCCGTCTACGCGGCGGGCAGCGAGGGCAAATGCAAATCGGGGCGCGCGCTCATCAGCGAGTTCCGGTTCGCCGGCGCCAGTCTCTCGAACGACGAGTTCATCGAGATTTATAACAACACCAGCTCCACCCTCGTCGTGCAATCGACGGACGGGAGCGGGGGCTGGGGCGTGTACAATCAGGGCGTCGGCGGCGGGGCGCGCCTCCTCTTCGTGATCCCGGACGGCACGGAGATTCCGGCGCGCGGCCACTATCTCGCCGTCAACAACGGCGGCTCCTACTCGCTCGCCGACTACGGCGGCACGAACGCCGCCGCACCAGATATAACTTACAGCTTCAACCTCGGCGCATCCGACGCCATCACCCTCGCCACATCGGCTCACGGCCGCCTCTCGCCCGACACGCGCCTCGACCGCGTCGGCTTCGCCGGCAACTCGCAGTTCTACCTCGAAGGCGCGGGGATTCCCGCCGCTCCCGCCGCCCTCAGCGCGACGAGCCAGTTCAGCTACGTCCGCAAACCGGCGGGCGGCGTGCCGCAGGACACCAACGATAACGCGGCCGACTTCCTGCTCGTCTCCACCGAACCGGCCACGACCGGCGGCGTGCTCGGCGCGCCCGGCCCGGAGAATCGCACCTCGCCCGTCCGGCGCAACGCCGCGCTCAAGTCCTCGCTCGTCGATCCGAACTGTCCCGTGTTCGGCGCGGCTACGAGCGCCTGCGCGAGGGTGAGGACGACCGAAGGCTCCAACCCGACGAACGCGGCCTACGGTCAGTTGCGTCTGCGCCGCAAGTTCACCAACAAGACGGGAACTAACGTCACGCGCCTGCGCTTCCGCGTCACCGACATCTCGACGACGCCGCAGCAGGCGGGCGCGGCAGACCTGCGCGTCATCGGCGGCGCCGGGAGTTTCGTCGCGACCTTAACCGGCGGCGGCACGGCGACCATCGAGCGGCTGACGCTGGAGCAGCCGCCCGCCCAGCCGAACGGCGGCGGCTTCAACTCGACGCTGGCAGCCGCCACCGTCACGCTCAATACGCCCTTACCGCCAAACGACTCCATCAACGTCGAGTTCATCCTCGGCGTGCAGGCGGAGGGCAGCTACCGCTTCTCCATCAACGTCGAAGCCCTGCTCGCGCCCACGCCTCCTGCCCAGCCAGGCCAGCCCGGCCTGGAGGCGTGGGGCATGAAAGCCACGGCCGGCAGGAAGCTGAAGTAAAAACGGGTGAATTGAAAACTCACTCATCCCGCCGCCGAACACGACGGCGGGCGAATGAACCGAGGCCGCCGGAGAATCGAGAAGACTCCGGCGGCCTCCTTCCTCTTCCACGCCTCACACGCCGCCGACCATAACGCGCGTTACGCCGCGTGTCGCGCGCTTTCTTTTGTCTGCTTTTTGTCCGCGCGAGCCGCTTCGCGCGGTCGGCGAGGGAAAGGCGTGTGGAAAATTATGAATTTCGCGTGCCGATGATTTATCATCCCTCCGCTTTCATTTCAACTTGATCGTGCCGCACCCGAAATTGTCTCTTCATCAATGGAGGAATTCGATGAAACCCGGATGTCTCATCCCGCGCTGGGCGTGTGCCCTCGTCTGCGTCGCCGTGCTGTTCGTCGCCGTCGCCCCGGCGCAACGCCGAACCGCGAAGACGCCGCCGCCCGTGACGACGACGACCACGGCGACCGCCGTCCCGCGTAACGACGAGGCCTACACCGCCAAGATCAAAGAGTACACGACGGAGAAATATTTTTTGACCGAACTCGTTGATCACTTGCCCGCTTCGAGCAGCGTGCCTTCGCCGGAGAAGACGCTCGGCTACGTCATCGGCACCCCCAACCGGCTGACCTACACGAAAGACATCCACCGTTACATGCGCGAGCTTGAGCGCACCAGCCCGCGCGTGCGCGTCTTCGTCGCGCCGGAAAAATCGGAAGAGGGGCGGGAGCAGCTGCTCGTCGCCATCAGCGACGAGGCGAACCTCCAAAAGCTCGACCGCTACAAACAGATCACCGCGCGCCTCGCCGACCCGCGCCGCACCTCGGAGGCGGAAGCGAAACAGTTGATCGACGAGGGCAAGCCTTTCTACTGGGCTTCGGGTTCGATCCACTCGACCGAAACCGGCTCGCCCGAAATGTTGATGGAGATGGCCTATCGCCTCGCCGTCTCCGATGCGCCGTTCATCCAGGACATCCGCCGCAACCTGATCGTGCTCATCACGCCGACGCTCGAAGTTGACGGGCGCGACCGCATGGTCGATCTCTATAACTATCGCAAGGCCAACCCCGGCAAAAACTCACCGTCGCTCCTCTACTGGGGCAAGTACGTCGCGCACGACAACAACCGCGACGGCCTCGGCATGGCGCTCGCCCTCACCCGCAACATGATGAAGACCTTTCTGGAGTATCACCCACAGGTCTTGCACGATCTACACGAGTCCGTGCCGTTCCTCTACACCTCGACGGGCACGGGGCCTTACAACGCCTGGCTCGACCCCATCGTGATCGACGAGTGGCACCTGCTGGCCTATCACGAGGTCGAAGAGATGACGAAGCGCGGCGTGCCCGGCGTGTGGACGCACGGCTTCTACGACGGCTGGGCGCCCAATTACATGTTCTACGTCGCCAACGGCCACAATTCCATCGGGCGTTTCTACGAGACGTTCGGCAACGGCGGCGCGGACACGCTTGATCGCACCGTCGCGCAGCAGGCGCAGCGCGATTGGTACCGGCCGAACCCGCCGTTGCCGCGCGTCAAGTGGTCGCTTCGCAACAACGTCAACCTGCAACAGTCGGCGCTCCTGCTCGCGATGAACTTCACGGCCAACAACCGCGAGCGATTCCTGAACAACTTTTACCTCAAGAGCAAGCGCGCCGTGGCGAAGGCGTCGAACGAGGGGCCGGCGGCCTACGTCGTGCCGGGCGATGCGCCGCGCCCCGTCGAGGCGGCCGACATGGTGAATTTGCTGCGGCTGATGGGAGTGGAAGTCCACCGTGCGACGCGCGAGTTTACGTTGCGGGACGAGCGGCCGCAGCCGCCGCGCGCGGGCGCGGAGCCGCCGCGAGGCGATTCGCCGCGCGCCGTGGAGCAGGGCGCGGAACAGCGCGGCGCGGAGGGCGAGCGTGCGCCGGGAAGCGCGGAGCCGCAGCCGCAGCAGCCGCAGCCGCGCGCCGGGGCGGGGCAGCCGGAACGCAAGGCGGCGGAACGCCGTTTCCCGGCCGGCTCCTACATCATCCGCATGGATCAGCCCTACTCGCGCATGGCCGACATGATGCTCGATACGCAGTATTACAACGCGAGCGACCCGCGCCCCTACGACGATACCGGCTGGACGCTCGGCGCGATGCGCAACGTGCCCACCGTGCGCGTCAAAGACCGCGCCGTGCTCTCCGCGCCGATGGAGCTTTTAACCTCCGACGCGAGCGTGCGCGGGCGTCTCGCGGGCGCGTCGGGGGCGAAAGTCTTCGTCGTCAATCACAACACGGAGAACACGCTGGCGACGCTTCGTTATCGTTTGAAAGACGTGCGGATGAGCGTGGCGGAAAGCAGTTTCAAAGCGGGCGCGCAGGAGTTCAACGCGGGTTCGTTCATCATCAAAACGGAAGGCAATCCGGCCGACCTGCGCGCTCGCCTCGAAGCGGCGGTCGTCGAGTTGGGCTTGACCGCCACGGGCTTCGGCGACCAACCGGCCGTGCGGACGCACGAGATCGGCACGCCGCGCATCGCCATCCTCCACACCTGGCAGAACACGCAGAACGAGGGCTGGTATCGCATCGAGTTCGACCGCTTGCAAATCCCTTACAGCTACATCTCCGAGCACACCATACGCGACACGCCGAATCTGCGCGAACGCTTCGACGTGATCGTCTTCCCGCCCGTCGGCGGCACGGCGCAAAGTATCGTCAACGGCATCCCGCGTCGCGGCGACCCGATCCCGTGGAAGGCTTCGCCCGTCACGCCGAACTTCGGCAACTCGCCCGATCAGACCGACGACATACGCGGCGGCATGGGACTCACGGGCGTCGCTAATCTGCAAAGATTCGTCTCTGACGGCGGCCTCTTCATCACGATTCAGAACACCGTGCGCGTGCCCGTTGAGTACGGCATGACGACGGGCGTGACGATTGAACAGCCGCGACAGCTACAGGCCGCAGGCTCGATCTACAACGCCACTTTCACCGACCGCAAAAGCCCCATCAGTTACGGCTACGGCGAGACGCTCCCGATCTATTTCAACCAGGCTCCGCTCTTTCAGGTGGCGACGGGCGTGCCCGGTGCTGGCGGCGGAGGCGGCGGCGCAGGCACGGGCGGCGCGCGTCCTTCGGGGCGCGGCGGCGTCAACGACCCGGACGTGATT
>DASQNL010000168.1:0-1834 GCA_035644995.1 Pyrinomonadaceae bacterium
AAGCCCGCGCCGAGGTCTGAGAATTCGCGTATGGCTGCCAGGCGTCGGCGCGCAATCGGCGTCAACTCCTGCTCCGACGGGATCAACAGATAGGCGTAAGCTCGTCGGTTCGAGCGCCCGACGCGCCCGCGCAGTTGATACAGTTGCGCCAGCCCGTAGTGATCGGCACGGTTTATGATGATGGTGTTGGCGCGCGGGATGTCTATGCCGTTCTCGATGATGGTGGTGGCGACCAAAACGTCGTATTTATAGGCCATGAAGTCGAGCATCACGCCCTCCATCTCCTTCTCGTTCATCTGCCCGTGCGCCACGCAGACGCGCGCCTGCGGCACGAGCCGCTGAACGAGCGCGGCCACGGTCTGGATGGTCTCGACGCGGTTGTGGATGAAAAAGACCTGCCCGCCGCGTCCGAGTTCCAACTCAATGGCCGATTTGATGACCGACTCGCCGAACTGCACGACCTGCGTCTGGATGGCGAGGCGGTCGCGCGGCGGCGTCTCGATCACGGACATGTCGCGCAAGCCCATCAGAGACATGTTGAGCGTGCGCGGGATGGGCGTGGCCGACAGCGTCAGCACGTCGACCTTCTTCTTCAACTGCTTGAGCCGTTCCTTGTGCGCGACGCCGAAACGCTGCTCCTCGTCCACGACGACGAGGCCGAGATCGCGAAACTGCAAATCCTTCGACAGTATTCGATGCGTGCCGATGAGGATGTCCACCTCGCCCGCCTCGACGCGCCGGACGACATCCTTCTGCTCCTTCGGCGTGCGGAACCGGGAGAGCAGTTCGACGCGCACGGGGAAGGCCGCGTAGCGCGCCGTGAAAGTCTCGTAGTGCTGGTAGGCGAGCACGGTGGTCGGCGTCAACACGGCCACCTGCTTCGACTCCATCACGGCCTTGAAGGCCGCGCGCATCGCCACCTCGGTCTTGCCGTAGCCCACGTCGCCGCACAGCAGCCTGTCCATCGGCGTGTTGGCTTCCATGTCCGTCTTCACGTCTTCGATGGCCGTCTCCTGATCGGGCGTCGGCACATACTCGAAGCCGTCCTCGAACTCGCGCTGCCACGGTGAATCGGCCGCGTAGGCGTAGCCGCCGACGAGCTTGCGTTCGGCGTAGAGGCGCAGGAGTTCGTCGGCCATGTCGCGCATCTCGCGTTTGGCCTTGGCCTTCGTCTTCTGCCAGCCGAGACCGCCGAGCCGGTCGAGCGTCGGCTCGTGTCCCTCCGCGCTCGAATAACGCTGCACGAGATCGAGGCGTTCGACGGGGACGTACAACTTCGCGTCCTCGGCGTAGAACAACAGCATAAACTCGCCGCGACGACCGGGGCCGAGGTCGAGCGTCTGCAAGCCGCCGAAGCGCGCGATGCCGTGGTCGATGTGGACGACGAAATCGCCGACTTTCAGGTCGCGGAAGTCCGACAAAAACGCCGCCGTCTTCGACTTCTTGCGTGGCCGCTTCGCCGAGGTCGAAGCCTGCCCCGTGCCGAGCGCGCGATGCTCGACGGTCGCCCCGTCGTGCGCCTCGTCGAACAGATCGTGCTCGACGTGGACGACCAGCCCCGCCGACGGCAACTCGAAGCCGCCCGACAAACGCCCGACCGTCACCAACGCCTGTCCCGCTTCGAGCGCGCCTCCCTCGCCCGCGAAGGCGACGCGCACGCCCACGTTATATTCCGCGAGCATCTCCCCGACGCGCTCGGCAACGCCCGCGCTCGGCATCGCGAACATGATGCTCGCCTCGCCCAGCGTTTGCGCGCGGCGCGCGTCGGCCGCCAGTTCCGCGATGCGGCCGTGATAACGACGCGAGGCGCGCGCGTTCCATTCGATTTCGGGCG
>DASQNL010000169.1:0-5557 GCA_035644995.1 Pyrinomonadaceae bacterium
CTACCGGGGAGAGGGGGCGGTCGGCCTGGGGAGGGCTTTCATCTCCGCGGGAGTCCCACTCGTCGTCGCCAGCCTATGGCCTGTCGATTCGGAATCGACCGCGGAACTAATGATCAACTTTCACCGATACCGCAGCCGACACGGACTGGCGACGGCGAACGCTCTCCAGCGCGCCCAACTAGACATGATCACCAGTCCGGATGGGCGCAACCGGACGCCCTTCGCGTGGGCGTCTTTCGTGACCATAGGAGGCTACTCCAGCTTCTAAATCCTAAGGAGAAACCTTATGTCCCACTCAATAGATGAAAAACAGACCGCTCAGGCGCAAGCCGACGTTCAACCGGGCTGGCCGCCAACGGATGATCTCCCTAACGACCCGACGGTCATCCTTGTCTTCCACGGCCTGATGGGATTCGCCTATAACCCCCTCGGCTTTTGTGAAGTCGGCATGCATGCCAAAGCCCCTGAGCACGAATTCAGCGTTCACGCTTATGGCAGCACTACGCCGTCCGATGATGACTTGCTTTACTCATACAAGGCCGGCCCGGCGGGCGATATGGCGATCAACGTCATCCGCTTCGACGTAAAAAACCCTCGCACCGAAGGCGTCCAGTTCTACAAGCCGGGCGTCACCAGTATCGCCAATCAGCAGGAAGCATCCGATGATAGGGCCTTTAGCGCGGTGTTAGACCTCGAAGGCCCCGACTTCTATAACCGCCCGTTAAGGAAAAAGCCCGGAGCGTTTAAGCCGAGGATGCATGTTAAAAACGGCATCTTCTACACCTACGCGCGCACGCCCAAGCAATTCCGACGTTCCGCCCCTAATGACGACTTAAACCTCGGCCGAATTGCATGGCTCATCGGGGCTAACATTTACCTCCAAGATGACGGGTTCGTCTCGCTACGGATAGGGTCAGAAGAATTGCGGTTGAAAGCGGCAGGCGGCAGGAAGTATCTGCTCTTTTTCAATAACGGATGCCCGCACGGGGACTGCACTTATATCCCCACGAGCGCGAAGAAGGAAAAGCGCAACGATTTTTATCTCTACTACAAAACTTTCGACATCCCGAATGATCGAGAGGAGTATGAGCTTGTCCTCAACGACAGTCGGTTGACTCCCAGAGCCATTGATTCCGCACCGAAGTCTGTCGCGAACCTCCGCTCTATCTTAGGGCCTTTGGCCGATAAGCTGTCCAACGATGAAGCCCCTTGCGGCGGGGCTGGCTACGGCAAAGGTGGCGGCCTTGATGTATGATGCCGTCAGGTAGTTTGGCGCGCCTACGAGCACGCCATAACCTTACAGGCTTTCGCCTCTGAGGTTAGGCTGGGCGCTAAACGGCCACTCAAACCGCGCGGGATTTTGAAATCCGTTAATTTGCTAAGAGAGTCCCGCAGTTTCACGAACCGCGTCAGTTAGCCCTTCCCGCCCGCAGGAGTAGTGCGCGCCGAGTGCGCCGGCGGCGGCTGTTGGCGCGCCGTCATGTCGGTCTGCGCGGCCGGGCGATCCGTGTCTCTCTAGGACAACTGATCCAAGAGCGCGAGGGCGCGAGCCGAACATTCGAGCAGGTCTGGTTGCTCCTCTTCATTCAGAGCGAGCACGCCGTCCTTGCGGAAGGGTACAAAAAGGCAGGCGCAGCGGTTCTCATCCCCCTTCCGCCTACTCGCCAGTTCGACCGCCGAGGACAAGCTAGTCCGCGCCGTCTCCCGGTCGCCGAGCATGATATTGACGACCCCGAGGTTATAGAGCGGAAGCGCCGCGCCGTCGCCGCCGCGGTATTCATCCACCGCCGTGGCGAAGAGAGGTCTGGCCTTCTCGATCTCGCCCTGGGCGGTGTGAATGTAACCCATGTTGTTGAGCCGTTCGGGCGACGCCTCGGAGTCATATATGCGCGCCAGTTCGGCGTGAAAGAGAGCCTGCTTTAAATCGCGCCCGCGCAGATAATGGTCTGTCATCTGGATGTCGTGCCGGGCTGACAGCACTAAGCGCAGGGCTGCGTTGCCGGAGTTCAACACGCCGTCAACCAATGCCTGCTTCGACGGCAGTTCGATGTTCCTAATGTCAACCTTGATGTCGCCGCCCAAGGAAGCGGCGCGCTCCCTGACGCTTTCCGCGACCGTGGCAAACTGCTCGACTTTGTTGTCGCCCATCTCGACATCGTAATAGAACGGGTAATGGCGGCTGATCCAGACATTCCTCACCAACACGTCCAGCAGCAGCACTTCCCCGTAATTCGCGGCGTGAGACCTGATGCAGAGCCAGTACAACGCTTCGCCGAGGTCTGGGTAGAGTTTATAGATGTCCGCGGATTTCCCGCCGTCGCGCATGCCCTGAAGTAGATCGAAGACATCGTATGTTTCAGCCGAGAGCGTCGGGTAGACGTGCGAGATCGTGGCATCCTGCTCGTCTTCCCGCCAGACCGTGTTGCTGAACCCTTTGAGGTTATAGAACATCTGAAAGGGAATGCAGAGGCTGAGATTGACGAAATGTTCGTAGGGAACGCTGTCGAGCGAGAGGCGCACGCGACGCTGGCGCGCATAGTACTTGCAGTAGATGCGCTCGAAGTCGTCGCCGTTGAACCTGATGATGTCTTCTTTGATGTCGAGGACGCCCTGGTCGCAAAAGAAAGTCAGGAAACCGTCCAACTGCGCTCTCGTCCAACGCTGTTCCTTCCGCAACGAGTATTCCGTGAACCAGAGTTGATCGAGCGTGACGTAGCCGTCGCATGAGGTGAGGAAGTCGAGGGCTTTGATCTCCTCGTCGCTGAGGCTGCGGATTTTGACGATGGTCGGCCAGTCCTGAAGTTTACGCCCCTGTTCCAATTCGCTGAGCACGTCGTCGAGAACTTCCAGGTTCAACTCCATCTTCGGCGCTTGTCCCAACTGCACCCGTTTGAACATGAAGTGGCAGAGAAGTTGAATCTCGTAAGGGCGGCCGCCGGTCAGGCCGTGCAGCGTCATGTCCTGCATCTGTTCCAGTTCGCGATAGGTGTCCTGTTCGAACATCTCTCTCAGATTGGTGAGGCCGATGCTTTCGAGCGGCTTCGAGATACAGTCTCTCGTCTCCCCCTGCTTCTGAAACGGGCCGACCTCGATCTTCTTGAACTGGCGCGCGATGGGAGAGAAGACTTCATCCATCACGGGGAACAGGTCGGGGGTGCCGGTGAAGACGAGCATGAATCCGGGCAGATTCATAAAGATATTGCGCAGCATCTGCAACAGCACGCGATGGTCGGCCAGCACGTTGCATTCGTCGAAGAGGATCGCGACGTTACATTTGAGTTCGTCGCTGATGACCGTGAGGTCATTCTTCACTTCCCGGTCGGACACTTTACTGTCCACCCCTTTGCTCATCGCCTTGGCGTAGCGAATGGGAAACCTGAAAGGGCACCAGGTTTTATCTTCGGGGAGGTCGAGAGAGACGGTCATATCGACGTAAGTGTCATACGTCTTGCCGTGCATCCCTCCGAAGGGAAACTCCGGTTGGCCGCTTTCGCCGCTTCTCTCGAAGCTACAGGCGGCGGAAAAAACGCCGTCAAAGAGTTTGAAGAAAAAGGCCAGTTCCGAAGCGGCGTCGTTTTCGTTGAGGTCGATGCGCGCGACACAGAAACCGCGCTCCTTCGCCTCCAGTTCGATCATGTTCAAGAGACTGGTCTTGCCGGCCGCGCGCGCGCCGAGCAACGCCAGGTTCATGGGGCGGGAGGTGAGCTTCGCCTGATCGAGGTAGTAGCGAATATCCTTGAGTTCGCGCTCGCGCCCGCAGAAGAGTTCCTGGCTGGAAACCGGATTGGCAAAGTCATAGGGGTTGAGCAGGCGTGAGAAATCCGTCCATTCAGTCATCGGTAAAATCCTCCAGCAGGGCGACAAAAGTCTCTTTCGCGCCCTCGTACTTCGCCTCCAGCATTTCTTCTTTCAACCACCTCTCGATGACATGGCCGGTGCCCCGCGTCCGCGGAAGCTGCGCGTAACCTTCGAGCGTGTTGAAGTAGTTTTCAATCGGGCGCACGTCGCGTCCCAGATATTCGGTCTCAAACCACCACTGTTTGGAGGTCGCGTTCCACGAAGCCAAGCTCTCGACGGGTTGGCACCGGACGCATCGCTCGTGAGCTTGGTCGGCCTCACGGCTCAGCGCGAGCAGTTGCGCGGGCAACTCTTCGGCGTTGGTACAGCGTCCCGCCAGCTCGGCCATCTTCCGCTTGCCGATGGCGGCCGACAACTTCTCGTATGCGCCGGTGACGATCTTCAAGTCGGCGCGGGAGGCTTTACGATTGTGGGCGATCTTGTTGCGAATCGGTTCGAGTTCTCTGAGCGTGTTGATGACGATTTCCTTACGGGCGAAGATGTCCTGAAACGCGCTCCAATTATTCTTCCTCTCGAAGATGATGGCTAATTCGGGGAAGTCCAAATAGTAAATCGGATGGTGCAAGACGTTCTCCGACCAGGGGGTCGATTTGGCAGACCGCTCCCCTCGCTTGTACTTCTCAAGCATGCTCAAGACCTCTTTCCCGTCCCTCTGGCCGCCGGAGCCTCCCGGAATCGCCTCCATGTGCCACCTGGGGCCGTGGAGCGCGCTGAGCTTTTCGATAATGAGTTCGCGCACCGCGACTTCTATCACGTAAATTATCCCGTAAATCTCCAGGTTGGAGGCCGGAATTTGCTGCTTAATATCTTCCGACATTTTAATGCTCGCCGTGAGTTCGCTGTGAGTTCGTTGCGCTGCAAAGAAAGCCGTCCGCGCTGCGGGGCGCGCATGCGTTGACTTCGGCTAGAGACGGAATATAATTGCCTCTACTCTTCGGGTGTCTCACACTTTACCAGAGCCGAGTGCCTTGTCTATTGCTGTACTTCATTTATAGCATTTGAGTCCGCCACGGCAAGTGTAAAATATCCGTCATGGTCAGCCCGCCGGGGCGTCGGAGACGCTTCGCTCAGTTGAGGCTCACAGAGGTATATAACGTGAGAGTTTCCGGCGCGGGAAGTACCGACCCGGCACCCTACACAGGGGCTTCCGGAGAAGCCCGGCAACTTATAGTTTCAGGGAATCCACATGTCACCTCGCCGGCAAGATGCATCCAGAGAGAGACTCTCGCACAGGATTATCAGCCAGTATATGCGTGCCGACTTTCAGGCCAAAGTCGCCGCCGTCGCCGCTCCGCGACGCGACCGTCACGCGTCCACGGCAACTCGCTCTCAACTCCGGCAGACGATGCGGGAGAGCGTGCGGCTAAAGCGATTTCGCACCCCGCCACATCCGCCCCTCATCTTCCCGAAAGCCGAAAGGTTGCGCGCCGGGGCAAGGGTCGCCTTCCGCGCTCGCCGGGCAACTTCCGCCGCTCTCATCCTCGCGTCGCCTCACACGCACTGATCCGCATCTCCCATTGCCTCACCCGTTACCGGACAGGCGGAGCGCGCCGAGGAGAAAAATATTATCGAAGCGCGCGCCCTCAGCCCTAAAAAACTTGCGCCGATGCGACTAACGTTCTTCCCAAAGTAGAGGTCGATATGAGTAAGCTCAAATGGCAGGCAATACTTGGCGAGTTGGAGCACATCCCGGCGGAAG
>DASQNL010000170.1:0-3768 GCA_035644995.1 Pyrinomonadaceae bacterium
GTAACGAAACGGAGATTGATGTTGATGTGACGAAACAGACCCGCGCGTGGCAACCCGTTAGTCCTTTCGGTGTCGGCTCCGCCTGAATCCGACGCACGACCGGCTGAAAAATCCGCAGAAGATCATTCTTGATATGAGCAAACGCATTGCCCGCTAAAAGTTTTGCAGCGTTGGAGCGGAAGACCTTCCTTGTAACACAGTCGGCACTGACTGACAACGATATTTTCCGGTGAGGCGACTGAGGCGAGGATCAGTTGAATATCCGAGGCACGGGAGGCAAGAGGCGCGCCGACGGGCGCGTCAACTCTTCCCGCCCGACGGAGTTTTCCCGGCCGCGTCGTCCGCGTCGATGCCGGTGCGCAATTGCGAGAGCGCGGGATTATTAGGATTGAGGCTTTCGAGTTTGGCGAGCGCGGCGCGCGCCTCGGCCTTATCGCCCTTGCGCGTGAGCGCGACGACCATGTTCTGCCACGTCGGTTCGTGGCGCGGGTCGAGTTCGAGCGAGCGGCGAAATTCGGCCAGCGCGCGTTCGTTATCGGGCGGGGTGCGCAGGAGGAAGGTCAGGCCGAGGTCGGTGCGGACGTTGATGTCGTCCGGCTTCTTGGCGAGCGCGGCGGTATACCACTTCTCCGCCGCGAGATAATTCCCGGTGTCGTAGTTGACGTTGCCGAGCGCGACGACCGGCTCCAGTTCGTCGGGCTTCAAGGTGTTGGCGCGCAGCAAAAATTCCAGCACATCGTCGAAGCGTTCGGTCTGGAAGGAGGCGCGGGCGGCCTGCATCTGCGCCTCGTAGTCCGAAGAATTTTCGCGCGCGGCCTTCACCGCCGCCTGCGCGGCCGTCTCCAAACGTTGCTGATCCGCCACCCCGTTGGAAGGCAGCGCGGACTGCACGGCGCGTCCGTCGCCCACGAGCGTCGCGGCCTCGCGCATGTTCGCCCAACTCGCGAACCCGAACCCGAAGAACAGGCCGAAGCCCACCCCGATAAGGGAAAACAGGATATTCTCTCGATTCATAAATCTGTAGAGTGACAGGTGACAGGTGACAGGTGACAGGTTAAAGAAGGAGTTGTCTGTTCTTTAACCTGTCACCTGTCACTTGTCACCTGTCACCGTCTTTACGCGTATGAGTGCAAGCCCGGCAGCAGGTAGCTGACGCCGAGGTAGGTGAAGATGACGAGCAGGAAGGCGACGACGGCGAAATAGGCCGAGCGTTTGCCGGTGACGCCGCGTGCGATGCGCGCGTGGAGAAAGCCGCCGTAGGTGAGCCACGCCACGAACGCGCCCGTCTCCTTCGAATCCCAACCCCAGTAACGCCCCCACGACTCGTTCGCCCAGATCGCGCCCGTCACGAGCAGCATCGCCAGACCCGCGAAGGCCACGCTCGCCGTCTTGTACATGAGGCTGTCGAGTTTTTCGGCCGATGGCAGAGCCTTGATCAAAACGTCCGTGCGGAAGCTAAAAAAGACGACGAAGAGGGTGGCGGCGAAGGCCGTGATCAGCGCGGAGAGTTCCACGGGGTTCGCGTTCAAACTCAGGACGAGCGACGAACCGCGCTCGCTGATGAACTGCTGCGAGGCGGCGACGAAGCGAGCCGGGTCAATCGTCCGCACCTGTTCGGCGGTCATGCCCTGTTGCTCCGCCAGCCAAGTGCCGAACTGCGGATACTGATTCGGGTTGATCTTGCTGACCACGTTCGTCATCGACTTGACCTGCGACACCAGCGCGACGACGGCGCACGCCTGCGTCACGAGCGAGAGCTTGAGCAGCCGGTGTCCCCATGCGCGCGCGCGCTCGTCTTGCTGCAAAAGATATTTGCCGAAGAGGGCGATGACGCCGAGCAGCAGCACGCCGGAGGCGATGATGAGCAGGCCGACATAAGGGATGTCGGCGCGCAGGGGCAACGCGAGACGCGAACCTTGCATGAAGGTTGAGGCCGTGTAGATGCCCGTCGTGAAAACCGAGAAGCGGCTGACCGTGGCGAAGACGCCGAGGCCGAAGATCGCCGCCCAGACGGCCATCGCTTCGGGCTTCGTGCCGACCTTCAAGAGATAGATGACGGCCGCCGCGAAGCAGACGAGCGCGACGCCGTAGGCGAGCGAGGCGATGCCGACGTGGATCGGCCGCCAGTAGGAATCGAGCACGGGCGGCAGGTTGATGAAGTCGTTGCCGATGAAGCGCGCCAAGACGAGAATGAGCGCGGCGAGCGGCAGCGAGATCGCGCCGATGAAGCGAAAGTTTTTGCGCCCGGAAATAACCATCGTCGTGATTCCCGCGCCGAAGGCGAAGGCGAGCGATAGATCGTAGAGGTTGGCGAAGGGAATGAAGCGGAACGCCCATTCCATGTCGGCCGCCGTCTTTCCTTGCGCCAGAAAGATTTGCAACTCGCGGTCGTACCCCGCCACCCAGCGCACGCACCAACTCGACAAGTTGAAGAACACGCCGAGGCAGCCCGTCCACAAACCGATCTTCTGCGCCAAGTCCGACGGCGCGTAGAGGTTCATCAGGTGGAAGGTGGCGGCGGTCAGGTAGCAGGCGAGCGCGATCATCATCAGCGCGCCGTCGTCCATGAAGCGGTCGCCGCCCAACTGTATGCGCAGCAACACCATCAGGATCGCGCCGACGATGGGAATGATCGCGGGCAGGTACGACTTCAGCGACCACGCACCGCCGTCCTCGTGCTGCGGCGAACTGGCTTCGGCCGGGTCGGTTAAAATTTCATTATTGGTTAAAACTTCACTCATGAATTTTTCACCTCAAGGGGTTGGCCGGTGATGGCCTGTAAGAGTTTTTTGAATCTGTCTTCGAGCGCGACGATGTTGCGGTTGGTGTTGCCGCCGAGGACGACCTGAAAAGTCTTCGCGTCCGTCTCCGTCGGTTCGATGATCGCCCACACGCGCTGGTGCGAGAAGAAGAAGACGGCGGAGAGCGCGACGAAAAGCATCCCGCTGCCGACGTAAAAGATCGTGGTGCCCGGATCGCGCTGGACGGAGAGCATGTGCGCCTCCGGCACTTTCTCGAAATCAACGAGCCGGAACTTGTAACCGGCGACCGCCGCGCCGACGGGCGCGCCGCTCGGCAACTCCTGCGCGAAGGCGAAGGCGCGGCTGCGCTCGCCCTTCGGGCTGAACACGTTGAGGATCGCGGCCGGGTTGTTGTAGTCGCCGGACTGCGTCGTCACCTGGCTGCCCTGCATCTGGAAGTCGGGCTGGAAGTCCACGAAATCGATCTTCGTGCCGTCGGCAAGCTGCGTCGAGCCGTCGCGCGCGACCGTGACCTCCTGCGGCGCGCCGCCCGCCTCCGGCGTCAGGCGCAGAGTGATGTGGCGCGCGTGGCCGACGTTCATGAAGCTGGCCTGAAAGAAACGATAGCCGCGATAGTCGAAGGGACGGT
The DNA here is from genome assembly GCA_035644995.1 of Pyrinomonadaceae bacterium. GTDB lineage: Bacteria > Acidobacteriota > Blastocatellia > Pyrinomonadales > Pyrinomonadaceae > JAIVJZ01. The sequence goes on from DASQNL010000170.1 coordinate 3,391, forward strand.
TCATCTGGACGAGCGCATGGTGCTCGCCCGTCTCGTCTTTGATCTTGATGCGCGTCATCCAGTCGATGGTGTTGTCGGCCGTGATCGGGCCGTCCTTTCTGATCAACTTTTGCTGGATGTCGGTGCAGGTCACTTCAAAGGGCAGAGCCGTGGTCGACTTGTCGAGGCGAAAGGTGCTGGTGTCTTCGATCTAGAAGACGGTCTCGGACATCTCCTTGGCGGTCGCGCCGGGCTTCAACCACATCGAGCCGGTGCGCCCGAACTGCGCCGTCATAAAGCCGCCGAAGAAGATCGTCAAGAGCGCGACGTGGACGGCGTATGCGCCGAGGCGATTCCACGTGCCGCGCTGCGCGAGAATGAACGTGCGCTGCCCCTTCT
>DASQNL010000171.1:0-4764 GCA_035644995.1 Pyrinomonadaceae bacterium
ACAGGACGCCCAGCAGCACGAAAGTGTTTACCAGATGAAGCGACATCACGAAGGCGCGCGCGACGGAAGCGTTACCGGCGACCAACTCGAACTTCACGAGCGCAGCCACCCCGCCGCTCACCGCGATGAGGAGCGTGCCCACGAGCGCGGCGGCGAAGATCGCGCCGACGCGTCCCTGCCCGCCGAGGCGCACGGGTTCGCCGCCCATCGCCCACCAGGACGTGAGCGACAGGACGCCCAGCAGCACGAAAGTGTTTACCAGATGAAGCGACATCACGAAGGCGCGCGCGACGGAAGCGTTACCGGCGACCAACTCGAACTTCACGAGCGCAGCCCCGATGAGCGCCTCGATCAAGATGAAGACGAGCGACCAGAACGCGCCGCGCCGCACGCGATGCCCGCGCGGGAACAGGCGGCGCGCGCGCCACACGAGGCCGACGACGAGCAGCAAAGCCACGCCGCTCGTCAGGCGGTGCGTCAACTCGATGACGGTCTTCAAGAGACCCGTCGTCGGCAACACCTCGCCATTGCACAGCGGCCAATGGCTGCCGCAGCCGTCGCCGGAAAAGGAGGCGCGCACGTATGCGCCCCACACGATCACGAACAGGTTGGCCGCCACGACGAGCCACGCGTAGACGGCGAGGCGATTCAGTTTCATAGAAGAACGTTCTCTCAAGTTGTTCGGCGGCGCGCAAGAAGTTGACGCCCGGCGTCCTCGATTATAAGGCACGGGGAAGGAGGCGGTCATGCGGCGGCACGCGAGTCTCGATAAGCGGCGCGGAGAATCAACGCGAAGGGCGCGAGCCAGATGAGATCGTTCGTGACGTTGAGCCAGCCGAGCGTCCAAGGCCAGTCGCCGCGCGCGGCCGTGTGGAGGAAGCCGACGGGGCCGAGAAGTTTACCGAGGAAGCCGACGAAGATGATCGGCCAGTGGCGGAAAGGGTCGCGCGCGGCAATCGCGTAGCCGACGCCGTAGACGCCGACGACCATGCCGAGACACTGCCAGATTTGCGGATAGTTTGGCGGCGCGGCTCCCGCCCAGCGGAAGAAGGCCAGCGGGAACAGGATGACGAACGCACCCCACGCGAGGTTGTAAGCCCCGGCCGCGTAGAGCGTCCAAGTCATCCAAGGCGGGTGCGCCCCGTCGCCGCCGCCGCGGTCGCGCCCGCTCACGTGGTCGCTCACTCGGCGAGCGCGTGGCGGAGCGCGCCTTCGAGTTCGGGATATTTGAATTCGTAGTTGGTCGCCGCGAGCCGCGCCGGTTCGGCGCGCTGGCTGGCGAGCAAGGCCGCGTCGGCCATCTCGCCGAACGCGAGACGGGCGGCGAAGGCGGGCACGGCGAAGATGGTCGGGCGATTCAGCACGCCGCCGAGCGTCTTCGTAAACTCGCCGTTCGTCACCGCTCGTGGCGCGACGACGTTGACCGCGCCCTCCAACTCTTCGTGCGCGAGGGCGTGCAGGATCGCGCCCACTACGTCGTCCAGAGCGATCCAGCTCATGTACTGTTCGCCACTCCCAATCTTGCCGCCCGCGCCGAGTTTGAAAGGCGTGAACATCTTCACGAGCGCGCCGCCCCGGCCGCTCAGCACGACGCCGAAACGCAACCACACGACGCGAATCCCGACGGCCTGCGCCGAGCCGGTCGCGCCTTCCCACTCGCGGCACACGCCTGACAGAAAATCCGCGCCCGACGCGCTCGTCTCCGTCAAAGTTTCCTCGCCGCGGTTGCCGTAATAGCCGACGGCCGAGGCGGAGAGCAGCGTGCGCGGCGGGGTCGTCAATTGCGCCAACGTGGCGGCCAGCAGCGTCGTGCCCTGCACGCGGCTCTCGCGGATACGCCGTTTCTTCTCCGGCGTCCAACGCCCTTCGGCGATGGGGTCGCCCGCCAGATGAACGGCCGCGTCGTGGCCTTCGAGTTCAGCGGCGTCCACTTCGCCGCGCGCGGGATTCCACAACACTTCACGCGCGCCGTCCGCGCGCAGCGCGTGCGCGGCAGTGCGGACGAGGCACGTCACCTCGTCGCCGCGTTTGATGAGCGCGGCGACGAGCGCCGAACCGATCAACCCGCTCGAACCCGTCACGATAATATTCATCAACGATGCTCCTTCGCCGCTCGGAATCGCAGTTTTATACCATGCTCAAACGATTGAGTCGCGAGAGAAACGTCGGCTGCCGCCTCCGGCACACGCCGACGTTTCTCTCGCGACTCGAATTGTTGTCGCTGACTCAGGCGACGGATAACTCAGCTCGTCGGTTGTTGCGCGCCGTGGCGTCGTTTTTTGCGCGCCGCGCGCCACTTGCCCGCGCCCTCTTGCACGAGCGCAAAGAGCGTCGCGCGATTTTGCGCGACGAGTTTCAGCCACGCCCACTTGCTCATCTGCGGGAAGTAGATGCCGCGGAAGAAGAGGCGTGCAACCAAGTGGCCGATCCTGATCTCGACCGGCTTGTCCTTGATGAACTCCATCGCCTCGGCGTTGCGCTCCGGGCTGTAAGAGGTCGTCCACGCCTGATTGACTTCGGCGCGCGCCTCTTTGATCGACATCTTGAGCGGCGCGTGCGCCATCTCGAAGGGCGCGAAGTCCATCCAGTGGCGCGGGCGCGCGAGGCGACCCGAAGCGGCGAGACGATCATACAAAGGCGTCGCGGGAAACGGCGTGAGTTGGCCGAAGACGGGTAGCCCCGGCGGCCAACTGTGAATCTCGGCGAGCGTGCGCGCGGCGACGCCGGGCGTATCGTTGTCCATCCCGAAGATGAAAGAGGTGATGGCGTAGATGTTGCGCTCGGCGAGGCGGCGCAAGACCGCGCCGTACTCGCCGGGCTTGCTGAAGTTCTTGTTCACGTCGGCCATGTTCGCCGGGTCGATAGACTCCATGCCGATGAAGACCCACTTGCCGCCGGATTCGGCGATCAAGTCCACGAGTTCTTCGTCCTTCAACAAGTTCGCGCTGATCTGCGCGACCCACGGCAGTTGCGCGTTGGCGGCGATCATGTCGCGCAAAAGCGACTTCGTGCGTTTGACGTTGATGGCGAAATTGTCGTCGATGAAGAAGACGGCGACCTGCCCGCCGTCTTTGCGCGCGCGCGCCTTGAGGCGCAGGATTTCGTCAACGACCGACTCGTTGGAGCGGAAGCGAATCGAATCGCCGAAGAAGCCCGTCACGGTGCAGAACTCGCAACCGTAGGGGCAGCCGCGCCCCGACTCAATCGGGATCACGCGAAACGTGCCCCAACCGCCGCCCATGCGTTCGAGCAGGGGGCGCGCGATCTTCGGCACGAGGTTGAATTGATCGAGGTCGAGCGTTTCCCACGGAATCTGCGGGTAGGGCACGAGGTTCGGCTTTTTATCCTTGCCTTCCGCATCCACGGGCAGGTAGATGTCTTTGAGTTCGCCGCGCGCCGCGTCTTCAACGATGAGCGGCCACGTCTCGTCGGCCTCGCCGAGAGCGACGGCGTCGGCGTGACGTGTGCCTCCGTCGCGCCCCAGAGCCTCGTCCGGGCATTCCGTGACGTGCGGGCCGCCCATCACGACCTTGACGCCGGCGGCGCGCAGGGCGTCGGCCATGCGGTAGGCTTTCGCCACCATCCGCGTCATCGCGCCGATGCCGACCAGTTCGATGCCCTGCTCGCGCACGTAGGCCACCAACTCATCCTCGTCCATCGCGTGCGCGTTGCCGTCAACGAGCAGCACTTCGTGGCCGGGCGGCGTCAGCGTTTGCAGCAGGAACATCCAGAGGTGGGGCATGAAATTGCGCGTCACGCCGTTATCGGGGTTATATAACAGTATTTTCAAGACTCTCTCTTACTCCCTTCGAGAAACAGGACGATAACTCTTAACCTTTAATTGAAATGATGGCCGGAATCAACAACAGACGGCACGGAGGGGAGTTTGGGGACTCACAGCCTCATGTCGAGCGGTGAATTTTCGGGCGGAGTATAGCAGAAAATGTACGCCGACGTGCAATTCCTTCGTCGCTCGCCCGTCGCCCCGCGACGCATTTCGCGGTTGCTTCGTGAGAACCGGCGCAGAATATCACAAAACGGCTCGAACGGCTCCGGCGCAATTCTCGAAACGCACGCGCGCCGGTCGAAGGCGTCGAGAAAAGTTAGTGACCGCAGCCGCATCCGCGGAGTATGATGCGCGCGTAATTCATTTTATCGAGCCGACGCTCCGCCAACTTCCATTGCCGACCAAGCCGGGGATTTTCGATTGCCACACGAGGTAGTCCCGTTTAGTGTACGTCTCCACCGTCTCCACAATTTGCCTGCTCTGCGCGCTCTGCCTCTTACAAGCGGCCTGCGGCGGTGCGTCTCAGGCGCATGCGCCCGCCGCCGCCGCCGTCTCGCCTGCCCCGGCCGAAAACGCGCCCGCGCCGCTCGAAGCGCACGCGCGCCCCCACGGCTCGCCGGATGCGCGCCTCCTCGGCTCGATTGACGCGGACGACGACGGCATCCCCGACCGCGCCGAGTTGCGCTCCTACGGCGACCGCGAAAATTTCCGTCGCTGGTTCACCGCTCTCGCCGAGACGCAGTTTTACGAGACGAGCAAACAGTGGAACGCGGAGCAGCGCGACTGTGCCGGGCTGGTGCGCTTCAGTTGGCGCGAGGCTCTGCGCACGCACGACCGCCCGTGGCTCCGGCGCATGGGCGGCGCTTACGAAAACATCGCGCCCGACGTGGGGCGCGCCGCGACGCTCGAACGCGGCGCGCTCGGCGAGAGAATTTTCCGCACCCGCTTCGGCGCGTTTCAGGAGAACGATCTGACGA
>DASQNL010000172.1:0-2267 GCA_035644995.1 Pyrinomonadaceae bacterium
ATAAGGCCGGAATACCCTGCGTGCCCCGTGAAAGAACTGATCACTTCGAGGCCGATTCCTTCGCAGTAAAATTTCTTCAACTCACGCAGGCAGCCGGTCGGGCGCGCGACGCGCACCTGCGCCACCGGCAAATTCTCAGGCCATTCTCGGTTCATCAATTTCGTCCCGCCGCCGCTTCCGCCGGGGGCGCGGCTATCGCCCTCCACCTCGCCGCCAGAGTAGCAGATGTTATAGTAGATTTTAAGGAATCGAACGGGCAGAGGGACGATGGACACCTTAATCAAGATCATCTACATCGGCGTCGGCGGCACGGCCGTCGTCATCGCATGCGTCTATTTAATCTGGCGCGCGAAATCCGTCTACAAACTCAGGCGCGCCGGGCCGCCGCCGCAACGCGCTCACCGCAAAAGCCTCTGGCGCGACCCCGGCGCGGTCGAACAACTCGACTTCTACGCAGGCCCCGGCGGGACGGACGGCGCGCCCGCCCCGCCCTTCCGTTTCGTCGCCGAACACTCGACGGGGTCGAACCCTTGCGTCTCCGTGCGCGATGCGCGCGGGCGCGTCTGGCGCGTGAAATGGGGCGACGAGGTGCAATCCGAAACCTTCGCCACGCGCATGGCGTGGGCGGCCGGTTATTACGTCGAAGTGGCCTACTTCATTCCCGAAGGCCGCATCGAAGGCGCGGCGGAACTGACGCGGGCGCGCGAGTGCGTCGGCGAGGATTGCAAGTTTGCGGACGCGCGTTTCGAACTCGACGAGGAAGGCGTGACGAAACTTTTCGACGAGCACGGGTGGGCGTGGGACGACAATCCCTTCGTCGGCACGCGCGAACTCAACGGCCTGAAGATCATGTTGATGCTCACGTCGAACTGGGACAACAAAGATGTGCGCGACGTGGCGCGCGGCTCGAACACGGCCGTCTTCGAGTACGCGCTCGCGGGCGGCCTCATCGAAGCGCGTTATCTGATCATCGATTGGGGCGCATCGATGGGCAAGTGGGGCAGCAACCTGTTTCGCAGCAAGTGGGACGCGGCCGGCTACGAGGCGCAGACGCCGGAGTTCGTGGCCGGGGTGCAGGACGGTCTCGTCCGGTGGAACTACATCGGCCAGCGGACGGCGGAAGCGCGCGAAGAGATCACCGTGGCGGACGTGAGCTGGTTCTACCGTTACGCCGGGCGCATCACGGACGCGCAACTCCGCGACGGCCTGCGCGCCAGCGGCGCAAACGACGAGGAGATCGCCGTTTTCACCAGAGCCATCCGCGCCCGCCTCGACACGCTGAAACGAATCGGCGGAGAGAAGTGAAGAGATTGATTCATCGATTCATTGATTCATTTCTTTATTAGACCTCTTGCAAAAGTAATTAACAGAGGTCGAGTTCATAGTTGTGCAGCCCGGCGATTAAATTGAAGCGTGCAGCGAATCGCTGTCTCCGATTGCGGTAGCGCTCGGCCAGAATGCGGAAGACTTTCAGACTGCGAATGACATGTTCGACCACCACGCGGCGACGCGACAACTCCCGATTGCTCTGCTTCTGCTCCGCGCTCAGTTCCGAGCGGGGCGGCTTCTTGTGTGGCGTCCGGCTGCATTCGTGCAACTTCTGTAAGCCCTGATAGCCGCTGTCGGCCAGCACTTCCAGGCTCTCGTGCGGCTCGACCCGACTCCGTTGGTAGAGCGTAAAGTCATGCACTTGTCCGCGCCCCTGTGTCGTGCAGATGACTTGTCGGGCCGTGCCGTCCACCACTACTTGGCTCTTGAGCGTGTGCCGTCGCCGCTTGCCGCTGTAGTACGATTGTTGCTTTTTTTCGGCCGTTCTATCGGACTTTCGGTGACATCGACGACGATAAATTCGATCTCGTGGTCTGCGGGCTGCAATACTTTCTTGCCCGGCAACTTGAAAGCCCGGCTCTTTGTCAAAATATCTTCCACCCGCCGGACAGTGCGGCACACGCTCGACTCATGGATGCCCCACGAGCGGGCGAGGTGGAAGAAGGTACGATACTCGCGCCAATACTCTAGTGTCAGCAGCACTTGGTCTTCGACCGAGAGTTTAGTCGGTCGTCCTGAGACGCGCCGCCGTCGCTGCAAGCAGCGAGAGACGACTTCGACCATGCGGTGAAAGGTCTCAGGCCGCACCCCGCAATAGCGCTTGAAGGCTGCGGGAGGTAAATCTTTAATTTGTTCGTAGCTCATCAGTGTGTCTCCTGCCGAGCTACGTTGTCGCATTAGTTAACCGACTTTTGCAAGAGGTCTATTGAATCAATGAA